>JACRLM010000054.1 GCA_016235255.1 Nitrospinota bacterium
AATCCATTCTTCCCTTGCCAGTTTTCCCGTTACCGTTTACTCTTTTCATGTGACCTCCTTGCTTTCCGTTGTTTTCGTTCAAAAACATGGTAGCAGGTGAGGTCATACCTTCGTTTCAACTAAGTTTAGGACACTTTCATTTTTAAAAACAGATTTTATAAAGTCATATGTATCCTCAAATTCCCATATATTTCTCATTGATGTAGCAACATAAACATCAAGATAATCCCATGTTAAGTATTTGATTGTGTTTCGAATAGCCCTCTCTCGTTGCTTGATTATATTTAGACTAAGGCTATTTAATTGCATTGCCAGCGGCAAAAGTTCATGTAATTTAGCTTTTAGTTGGGATTGCGATTGAGAGATAGTTTGAAGAAGTGCGTTTTTATCTGAATCATACATTTTTGATGAAAGATATCCGGTGAGCCAGTGTAATTTCTGGCAATCTCGTCTTTTGTATCATAAAGAGGCGTAAGTGGTGGTTGCCTTTTATAAAGTTTTTCAAGTTCTTTTTTTGAAATACGATTCCATGGTTCAAGGTATTTCACGAAACACGCTTCGCTTTTTTCCGTGCTTAGTTTTCTGAAAGCAAAGCGAAAATTTCCCAAAAGAAGAAGCGCATAAACACGAAATTTCTTAATCCCATTTTTGATTTGTGAAAATCTAAGAGTATCTTGATTGCTGCCATCAGATAAAAAGAAAAAATTAAAAAAAGGTTTTTCGACCCTGTCTTGGTTGAAAAGAAGAAGAAGCTCATTAAATTCTTCGTAGCATAATTTGATATTGTCTGGCCTATGTTTATTGACCCGAATCAGAAAAGACTCGACCGCCTTTTGAGCTGCCGAGCATAACTTGCTAATGACAATTTTTTGGCCTGTGAGTAAGCCGAGGAGGGCCGAAAGTTGATTGATATTATTTTCTGGTACAAGCGGATCAACTTCTTCATCCTGGTTGGATGTAATCATAATTCCATCCTTATGACTAATTAATGGAATTATACATATAAAATATTCAATATCAATTGAAAACTTGAAAAGGCAAGGTGATATTTTGTGCTAAGTATTGCAAGAAAGCCAGGTGGATTGAGTTTTACGAGCTTTTTTAAACTTAAACTTTAGTTGAGCGAATTTAGTAGGGGGCAATAAAGTATTTATTGGAATAATGAGGATAATATTAATATATATCACCTCACGCCATATTCTCTATCCGTTCCGTGGGGGAGAGTATCTCCGTGAGGCGTATTCCGAATTTTTCGTTCACCACCACCACTTCGCCTTTGGCGATAGGTTTGTCGTTCACCATCACGTCCAGCGATTCGCCGACGAGCTTTGTCAATTCGATGACTGATCCCTGGCCAAGCTGCAGAAGGTCGTTTATCAGCATTTTATTGCGCCCCAGCTCCACGGTGATCTGGAGGGGGATGTCCAATATCCTGTCCATCTCTCCCGGGGTGGCCACGCGCCCGGCGGGGGCGTGTTTCACGGCGACTGCTGGCGCTTCCTCTTCTTCAACGGCGGCCGGTGCGTGGGCTGGCGCGGCGGCGGCGGCTTCAGCGGGCTTTCCGCCCGTAGCGGCGGCGCGCAACATCTCCTTTTGTTTGGCCAGGTCTTCAGTGGCCGCCGCCCAAAGGTCTTCCTCGTTTTCGGCGTTAAGCTCGGCGTCGCCCATTTTTATTCCTCTTCAAGTCACCCCTCCATATTGGCCAGGTCCGGCTTCTTGGCCCCAAGCCTCGGCAATGTTTTGCTCACCTTCACCGCCCGGTTGGCCTTCACCGCGCCGGGATACCCCTTGTATTTGGGTATGCCTTCCACCTTTATTAATATTTCAGCGTCCACGTCGTTGTCCAGTGTAATCACGTCGCCGGGTTTGAGACTCAAAAAATCCTGGCTGGGGATGGTGGCCTTTCCAAGCTCCGCAACCACCTCCACATACGCCGCCGAAAGCCTGTCGCGCAACCTGCGTATCCACGCCGTGTCCACTTCCAACTGGTCGCTCTGAAACCCGGCGCGCAGCTTTCCTATGATCGGCTCTATGGTGGAATACGGCAGGCACACGGTCATTGTGCCGTTTATCTGGTCCAGCTCCGCCTCGAACATTATCACCACCACCACGTCGGTGGGGGGGACGATGGCGGCGAACTGCGGGTTCACCTCCGAGCGCACGAAGCTCATTTTCACGTTGTGCACCGGCTTCCAGGCAGCCTCCAGGTCCGTCAGGACCATGAGCACCACTTTTTTTATCATGCGCTGTTCGATGGTGGTGAAGTCCCGCCCCTCGATTTTCATCTTCGCCTCGCCGGCTCCGCCGAAAAACGTGTCCACCAGCGCGAACACAAGCTTGCTTTCCACCACCAGCAGCGCAAAACCGCGCAACGGCTCTATCTTGAAAATGTGAAGCGACGCGGGGACCGGGAGCGATTTTATGAACTCGCCGAACTTCACCGTGTCCGTGGAGACCGCGGAAATGTCCAGCGCCTTGCGAAGCGCCGCGGAAAGGGAGTTGCGGAAAAGGCGTGAAAAACGCTGGTTGATGATGTCCAGTGTCGGCATCCTGCCGCGGATGATCCGCTCCTGGCTGGTCAGGTCATAGGGGACTATTCCGGAATCGTCGGCGACGTACTCGACTTCCGTCTCGATCTCGCCGTCGGTGACGCCGCGCAAAAGCGCGTCAACTTCTTCCTGGGATAAAACCTGGCTCATTTAGGCGGTCACCGGCATTTTGGTCTTTTCAATCAAATTATTGTACCACGAACTCCACGAAAAAAATCTCCTGCGCCACGCCGGTGGAGATGAGGGAATTCACCCTTTTCGTAAGCTCCATTTTCAGCTCATATTTACCTTCGACCGACAGGATGTCCTCCGGGGCCTTGCTTGAAAGGACGGTGATGATCGCATCCTTTATCTGCGGCATCCTGTTGGCAATCTCTTCCTTGGCCTTCGCGGAAGAGACCTGCATCACCATCACGATCTTAAGGTACCTTCCCCCCTCCCCGCTAAGGTTGACGATGAAAGGCGGCAGTTCCACGCTTTCGCCAACTCCCCCTTTTTCCCCGCCTTTTTCACCATGTTCACCTGCGGTGGCTCCACCCCCCTCGCCTGCGGGAGCTTCCTTTTTGGAAAGCAGGAAAAACGCGGCGCCCCCTCCTACTGCCAGGAGCAGGACCACCACGGCGATGATTATTATCAACAGCTTGCTTTTGCCTTTTTCCGGCGCAGCCGCTTCTTCGGCCATTTTAAAAGCCCTCCAACGTTTTAGCCATGTTCACAATTTACGCGCGGACCGGATTCCGTACGCGGACGGTCCTCGTTATAGTTAAAGACAGGCAATATTGATGCCATCTTGCAAAAGCCGCAAAAAGCGTCAACTCCATGACGGAGCCGCCGGAAAATGTCCCCCCATAACGGCCAGCGCATATTATAAACCACGCAAAGGCGGATGTTTGGACATGTTACAAATAATCATCATATTTTTGACCGGGCCAAAGTTTGAATAAGCTTATAAAATGAAGGCGATAATCCGCGCAATCCAGGCAATTGACTGGACACCCTTTGTTTGAATGGCATATACTTTTTCAACGGTGGAACCAAGGTCGGTGGGGGGATGGAAATCCAAATAAATCATAGCGCCCCGGCCATATTATTTTCATTTCTTTCGTTTGGATCACGCGGAATCAACACCTGATGAAGGCTGAAATCAAGAAGCTTGGCCGGTATGAAATCATGGACGAGCTGGGCAGGGGCGGAATGGGGATTGTCCTCAAAGGTAGAGATCCACAGATAGACCGCATGCTGGCCCTGAAGATCGTCAAGATTGAAGAGGCCGATTCCATGGGCGCCAAGGAGCTGCTTGAACGTTTCTATATAGAGGCGAAGGCCGCCGGCAAGCTCAACCACACGAACATCGTCACCATCTATGACGTGGGGGAGGACGAAGGCAAAAAATTCATCGCCATGGAATTTATCGAGGGGAAGGACCTTTCCGCGCTGATTTCGACGGAAGGGGCCATCCCTTTGCCCAGGGCGGCGAGAATCATATCCCAGATAGCCGACGGGCTGGCATACGCCCACGAACGCGGCATAGTCCACCGGGACATCAAGCCGGGCAACATCCTTCTCACCGGGAATGACCATGTGAAGATAACGGACTTCGGGCTTGCCCGGCTTCAGTCGGCAGGGTCTGTCACCCAGACGGGGCACGCGGTCGGCTCGCCATCCTATATGTCTCCGGAGCAGGTGCAGGGGCACATGGTGGACGGCCGGTCGGACATGTTCAGCCTGGGGGTGCTGTTTTACGAGGCAGTCACCGGGAAAAGGCCGTTTGAGGGGGAATCGCTGACCACGGTGATATTCAAGATAATAAAGGACAAGCCGGCCCAGCCCAGCGCCGTGAACAAGAGCCTGCCCGAGTCGGTGGACAAGATAATCGGCAAGATGATGGCCAAAAATCCGGACGACAGGTATCCCACATGCCGCGATGTGGCCAGAGATCTGCAACAGTACATAAACCAGACCCAGTCGGTCTTTCCCCTCACCTCGTCGGACACGATGCAGACGGTGGACTTCAACAAAGGTGAGATATTGGTGGAGATCGAGTCCGGCTCTTCATCGGCCCACAAGCATATTCCGGAAAAGAAATTCCCGGTGAAGGCCGCGGCGCTGTTTGGAGGCGTGGCGTTGCTGATGGCGGCGGCGGTAATTTTTGTGGGGGGAGGCCAGAAGGAGCGGGCGGTTACTGAAAAAGTGGAGGCTCCCGCCGTGGCGCCCAAAACAGCGGAAGCGCCCCCAGCCCCCGCGGCCGATTTGAAAGCGCCGCCTGCCGAGCCTGAAAATGTTGAGAAGAAAGAAAAGACCCCCGCCAAACCAGCTTTGCCGGAAAAAAAGGCGGAGGTGAAGACAGCGTCGGCGCCTGTGAAAGCGGCCCCGTTGAAGACCGGGTCGGTGAACGTCACTTCGATTCCGTGGTCCAACATATACCTCAACGGCAAGGATATGGGGACGACGCCGAAGACATTGAAGAGTGTCCCCGAAGGGAAGGCCGAAATCAAGCTTGTCAATCCCGGATACAGGCGGCACTCCGGCTATGTGATGGTGAGAAGGGACGAAACTGTGGAGTTCTCCCACACGTTCACGGACGCAGAGGAGGTTGCGGGAGGCGGCGAGCGGAATTCAAAAGAAGCGGCCGAAGAGGCTGGTGTGGGGACTTTAAAAGTGCATTCCACTCCGGCGGGCATGGTGTTCATAGACGGCAAGCTTTATGGCGAAACACCGGTGACCGTGAACGACATACCTTCAGGACAGCACAACATGGTGCTCAAAAGGCCGGGCATGCAGGACTATAAGAGGAAGATCAACGTGACGCCGGGGATCACCACGAGCATAGCCGTTGAGTGATGCGCACTATAGCAATGAAGAGATTTGACGCGATGAAAATCAAGGCTTTGATGATGGTGCTGGCGATTGCCGCGCTCCTGTGCGTCAATTCATCCGCCGAGGCTCCGCCAGATCCGCTCGGCCCGGCCGAGACTTTGTATCACAAGGGCAAGTTCTCAGACTCCGTGGCCGCCGCGAAAGAGGTTTTGGAAAAGCTCGAAGACGGCAAGGCCAAAGCGAAGGCCCATGTGCTCATCGGCGTGGCCAGCCACGCGCAGGGGCTGACGGACCAGGGGGAGGAGGAGTTCCACCAGGCGGTGCAGCTGGATCCTTCGCTTAAACTTTCCACCAAAAAATACCCTCCGACAGTGATCAGGCTTTATAACCAGGCGCGGGCGCGCTATCTGGGGGCGGTGGCGGTGCAGACATCGCCGGGAGACGCGGAGATATATATAGACGGCAAGCTTGTTGGGCTCACGCCTGTGGTGGTGGAAGACCTGCTGGTGGGCAAGCACAAGATCAGGATCGTCAAGTCCGGCCAAAGAACGGAGGAGCGGGAGATCGATGTGCGCGAGTCGGAGAGGAGCGAATTCTACCTGGAGCTTTCCACCCGCGACGAGATGCCCCCGGTGATAGAAAGCCAGCGGCCGGATTCATGGCTGGAGGAGAAGTCCCTGCGTATTAAGGCCACCGTGACGGACAACATCGGCGTGGGGGAGGTGAAGCTTTTCTTCAGGGTGGCAGGCGGGACTCAGTATGAGTCCGTCCAGATGGAACAGACACAGAAAAACGTTTTCGAGGGGGCGGTCCCTGCGGAAAAAGTGACCCGGGACGGCGTCCAATACTATATCTCCGCATATGACAATGGAGGCAACGAGGCGCACGAGGGGAAGCCCGAATCGCCTCTGGAGGTGCGGGTGATGGCGGTGGACAAGGAACCGCCGAGGATATTCCACACACCGGTGCTGGCTTCGTCGGACGCGTCAAAACTATTTATCCGCGCCAACGTCAAGGACAACAAGGCGCTTTCCACCGTCCGGCTTTTCTACAAGCGCGGAGCGGACGCAACTTTCATCCAGGAGCCGATGAAAGACACCACCGGGGCGGGAGATTATGAAAGCCTGGTCCCGGAGGTCTTCATGGCGGCCAGGAAGATCAGCTATTACATAGAGGCGGCGGACGAGGCGGGCAACGTGCAGTATTCCGGCAGGGGGGACGCACCGCACACCATCGCCGTGTACAAGGTCCTCCCGTTTATTGACGGATACATAGTCGAGCGCAAGAAAGAGGGGGCGGACTCCACCAGGACCGTCACCGTCAATGTCGGCACGCTCAAGGGGTTCGACAAGGACAGGACATTCACCGTGTTCTCCGCCGATGAAAGGGTCACCGACCCGCAGAGCGGCATGGTGCTTTCCATCAACCAGAAAGTCACCGGCAAGGTGAAGATCACCATACCCGGCCCAGCGTCGTCGCAGGCGAAGATCACCACCGAGGCCGAGAGGAACGCGGTAAAGCCGGGCGACATGATCCGGTTCCGCCCGTCGGCGCCGGCGGGAGTGGGGGGGTATTCGAAAAAATACCGCGAGATCACCGTCACATGGAGCATGAACCCGGAGCCGGAGGTTTCAGGTTATGTCGTGTACCGTTCGGACAAGCCGGAAGGGCCGTTCGAGGAGTTCAAGAAGGTTTACCGGCGCGACAACGTGGAGGCGCAGGACAGAGGGGGCAAGACAAGGCTCGCCGACGGGCAGAAGTACTATTACAGGGTCGTGGCCGTCAATGAGGATAACGAGAAGTCCGAGCCGTCGGAAATCGGATTCGTGACCGCCAAGGGGGGGCCCAATCCACCAACGCAGGTGTCCGCCGCGCCCGGCCTTGTGCGCGAGATACCGCTTGCCTGGCAGAAGAGCGACGATGAGGAGACGGTGGGATACAAAATCCAGCGCGCCACCGAGGAGGCGGGGAAGTATGAGCCGATAGCCGACCTTGGCAACGGCGTCACAAGCTATTCGGACAAGCCCCGGGAGCGCGGCAAGCATGTTTTGGAAGACGGGAAAACATATTGGTACAAAATCGTTTCCTATAACAGGGACGGCAAATTCGGCAACGCCACGGAAGCCATTTCCGCCGCTTCCCGGCAAAAGCCCAAGGCCCCGTCCGGTTTGACGGTCACCTCCGCGGGTGTCCGCTCGGTCTCCATGTCCTGGGACATGCATCAGGATCCGGACATTGCGGCATACCGGGTTTACCGGAACACTAGCGGCGACGGCGTGTTTGGCATGGTAAAGGAAGTGAGCGGCCGGGCGGTCACCGAATACAAGGATCAGGATAAAAGCGGCGAAAAGATAAAAGATGGAGTAAGCTATTTTTACCGGCTTACTGCGGTAAATGGCGGCGGGGCCGAGTCGGACTTCACGCAGGCGGTGAACGCAATCACACTTGGTCCGCCACCGGCTCCGGCTGGCGTGGGCGCCAAATCGGGCCTTGTGAAAAAGGCGCTGGTGACGTGGACGCCTCTGGCCGAAAGCGAGGTGGCCGGATATACGGTATGGAGAGGTGAATCGCCATCGGCCATGAACATGATCAAGAAAATAAGCGACCCGAAGGCAGCTTCATATATGGACGCCGGGGACTGGCTCAAACGGATGAAGGACGGGACTTCATATTACTACGCAGTGCGGTCGTTCAACACCGTGGGAGTGGAGAGCGAAGCGGCGGTGGCGGTGGAGGCGAAAACAAAGCCCGCCCCGGTGCGGCCGTCCGGGCTTTCCGCCACGCAGGGGGAACCGGGCAGGTCCACATTGAAATGGAGCCCGAATCCGGAGGCGGACATCGTAAGCTATAAAGTGTTGCGGTCCGCCTCCGCCACAGGATCGTTTGGCGCCATCGGTTCCGTTAAAGAGACATATTACGAGGACACAGGGCTGAAAAACGGAATGACTTATTATTACCGCGTGCAGGCGACGGACAAGGACGAGCTTTTAAGCCCGGAGTCGGACACGGTGAGCGTCGCCACAAAACCGGTGCCGTCCGCGCCCGGGGAACTTTCCGCGGTGGCGGACACGTCTGCGGTGACGCTGACATGGAAAGCGAATCCGGAGCCGGACATTGACCACTACGAGATTTATTCGGCCGGATTTTTCGGCAAACAGAAACTTGGCGACAGCCCCCGTCCCTCTTTCATCGCCGACGGGCTCAAGCCCGACACCTCCTACACATTCGTGGTGACCGCTGTGGACAAGGCCGGCCTTGTCAGCGACCCATCCGCCCCGGCGATGGTACAGACAAAGAAATGAACAACCTTGCGGAGTGGGGACTTAAAATCGGCGGCAGCCTGGATCGGGAGGTGGTGCTCAACCATCTGCTGGAGGCCGTTGAAAAAATCCACGGCAAGACGGCGCGGATGGTGATCGTCCCCGGTGGCGGAGGATTTGCCGACCATGTGCGGGCCCGGTGCGGAGTGCGCAACGTTCCCGGCCACGTGTCGCACGTGCAGGCGGCGCTGGGGATGGCGCAGTACGGGATAGAGATCGCGGCCAAGCTCGAATGCGGCGCCCTGGTCCACGACGAGAAGGAGACCCGCGAGGTGTGGCGCGCCGGTGGGATACCGGTGTTCATCCCCTATCCGTTCATATTGACCTGCGCGGGCATCCCCAAAAGCTGGTCGGCCACTTCGGACACGGTGGCGGTGGAGATTTGCAGGGCGCTGTCCATCAGCCGGCTGGTGCTGCTCAAAAGCGTGGACGGGATAATGAAAACGGACGGTGCGGCGGCGGCGGAAGTTTCGGCCGGCTCCCCGCCGGACACGGACGTTGTGGACCCGCTTTTCATGAAACACCTCACCGGCGGGATGGAGGCGTATATCATCAACGGCAGGAAGCCCGAGCGTCTGGCCGCGTTTTTCGCGAGGGGAGAACTGGAAGGGACGAGGATAGCGGTGGACAAAACAGCGGCGCCATCCTGAAGCGCTATCGGGCAATCACCCCGCCATCACGGCTCCGTGGTCACCTCGGCTGAACTCCCTTATCAGCATCGCAACCTTCTCGGCGTCAATCCCGATTCCGGCGCGGCCGTTCAGCGCGACGGCGGAACGAAAACCAGCGTAGTCCGGCTGGAGCCTCTGTATGTCCAAAACGCTTTCCATGTCCAGGCATCCGGACACGGCGGTGAAAAGGCCGAGCATCTTCGCTTCGATTATGAATGTGGAAAGCTTCGCAAAGCCCAGGTGGGTGAACACCGACCTGCCGTTCTTCACCCGCGTGTCCACCAATACACCCTCAAATCCCGCGGCCGCCGCAAGGTATGGAAGCTCCTCCACCCCGGCAGCCGATGGGATGCGCGGATCGGCGTAACCAGCCCCAACAAGCTTTACATGCGGCGGGACCGCCTGACGCAATTGATGCAACACAGGCGCCGCCGCCACGCCGCTGGTCTCCGACACGCAGACCTTTAAAATGTCCGCCCCGGCGCCGCTCATGGAAACGGCGAGTTTTATTATTCCTTTGGCCCCTCTGCCGGATATTTCGCCGAGCGCGACGGAGACAGGGGCCATCCCCCCCACCAGTTCCACCACTTTTTTCACTGTTTTCACGGACGGCGCTTCCATCGGACCCTTGGCCGCGTCCTTTACGTCCACCACGCCGGCAAGGCCAAGCACAGCCGGAACCTCCGCGGGGTCCACAACGCTGAAGATAGTTTTTACCATCGGCTTTTCCCTGGAAATTTATGAATGGCCGTGGGTGTCAGACGCCGGTGGCCTGATAACCGCAGTCCACGAAAAGGACCTCGCCGGTGATGGCCGTGGACATGTCCGACAGGAGGAAAAGGCCGGCGTCCCCGATCTCTTCGAGCGAAACGTTGCGGCCAAGAGGAGCGCGCGACTGGCCCATGTTGAGCATCTCCTTGAAGTCCGATATGCCAGCCGAGGCCAGTGTCTTGATTGGGCCAGCCGATATGGCGTTGACCCGGATGTTTTTGGGCCCCATGTCCACCGCCAGGTATTGGACGGAAGCCTCCAGCGCCGCCTTGGCCACCCCCATCACGTTGTAATTGGTGATCACCTTGCGGGCGCCGTAGAAGGTGAGGGTGAGCAGCGCGCCGCCGTTGGGCATAAGTTCCACCGCCTTGCGGGCCATGGCCGTGAACGAGTATACCGAGATGTCCATCGTATTGAGGAAATTGGCGCGGGTGGTGTTGTAGTACGGACCCTTAAGCTCGTTCTTGTCCGAAAAAGCCACAGCGTGCAGAACGAAGTCCAGCGTTTGGAAACGTTCCTTGGCAAGGCCGAACACCTCGTCTAGCTGCGCGTCGTTGGTGACATCAAGCTTGTGCACAAAGGTGGAGCCGACCGATTCGGCCAGCGGACGGACGCGTTTTTCAAGCTGGTCCAGCGCGTATGTGAACCCGATTTGCGCCCCCTGCTTCGCCAATGCCTGGGCGATGCCCCAGGCGATGCTTCTCTCGTTGGCGACGCCGATTATCAGCCCCTTTTTACCCTCCATTATTCCCATACGGACCGCTCTCCTTTATCGTGTCACACAATCCCGGCGGCGCGCTTGAATCCGTCCAGCCCGTCGCGGGTGATCAGTTTATGATACACAAGGTAATCTTCAAGCCTGTAAATTTTCTGCTCGGCCAGCGCCTGGCTTAACAGCGCGGCGTCTATTCTCCGCTTGGCCACGAGCCAGTCCCCCAGCCGAAGCGCGTTCACCCGTTTGGAAAACAGCTTGGTGAAGCTCTCCTTGGTCATGATTCCCAGCTTTTCCATGAGGGAGACCACATTGACCTTCGCATCCGGATGGGAAGCTATTTTTGCGTGGTTTTCATCGCTCAAATAGCCGTCATTGGCCAGTTTTTCACAGAAGCTGAGGTATAGCTGGTTGTTTTCCATGAAAAACTCCTCGACATCCTCCCGGCGTATATATCCGCGCTCCACCAGGATGTCCCCCAGATAACGCCTGCCCTCGCTGTCGAGCTTGTTGCGGAAGCCCAGAAAAGCGATGAAGTTTTCCTTTGAGACCATCCCGCCGTTTATAAGCGCCCTTGCAAGCCTCGCTTCATTAGGATCAAGACGTTCAAGGCCAGGTTCTATTTCCGTGCCGGGCATCATTTTCCCACAAGCGGTTTTAAAGCGAATAAAGCGTAATTCTATGCTTAATGCCGGGTGAACTCAAGGACAAAGGGCCGCCGCCCCCGCGCCTTCATCCCCAATAAAAGGCGGCCGAGAGCAACAAAGTGAAAGCCGAGCTTAAACGCATTTCCGAATAGCCCACCTGCATAGGCCCAGGCGGGGGCGAGGTGTTTTTCATATCGAGCCGGAATTTCGCCGACGCCAGCAAAAACGGCGGAAAAGCGGTCCATGGCGCAACGCCCAGGGACGCGGCCACGATGACGGCGGCGATCCCAAGGCATGCCATGTGTATCATCAGCTCTTTTTTGAACCACGCGGTCTTTTCCGCGGCCGAGCCAAAGGACGCTCCGGAACGTATCCCCAGAAGAGTTTTCCTGGCCGTCATCACCCTGTCGAAAAACCAGATAAGGCAAAGCAGGTACACGATGACGGAGGCTGGAGTTATCTGTCCGGTCTGGGTGTAGCTTGCGGCGGGGGCCGTGAGCGTGAGCCCGGCCACGCCGGTCAATTCCACCCAAAGCTCCCGCTGAATCCTCGATGCCCCCGCCCACATCTTAAGTCCGCCAAGCGCCGCCCCCGCCGCCGCAAAAATAAAAAGCCCCCAGCGGCCGTACAATATCAAAAGGGGTGAGAAGAATATAACGGCGCAGATCGAATATATGACAAGCCACGCAAGTCCGCGGTCCCTGGCCTGGGCCGATAAAGGCGCAAAGACCATTTTAAACGGTTCCACAATCATCATCCCGGACACAACGGCGGCCGATAGCAACAACGCCGCCATGAGTTTGAACCCGTCATCGGCGTGAACACTCAGCGATCCGGCAAGCAATGGAGCCAGAATCAGGACCCAAATACCATGTTCTTTGGGCAAAACAGGTTTTCCCGGCGCAAACATTTTAGTTATCTACCCACTCCATTTCATAAAATACCAAGGCCATGGCAAGACATTGGACAACAATGCCATGCAACAACTTTATACGCCAAAAGCTATCGTACGCCATACGACTTTTATCATGAAATATTCAATCCATGAAACATGTTGAGACACGCTGTATTTTTTTATTATTGTTTCTTATTGGAGCAAGGTGTATCATTCCGGGGTAAAGTGGTGTCCCTCCGTCATAAATTATATCGTTTATTGGTGGAAATAAATGCTTGAGCAGACAAGTCTTGCCAAAGAGAAGCGGCGGATTCTTATCCAAAGGATAAAGGATATCCCCACACTTCCATCTTCCATCCACAAGATCATACAGTTGGCGGACGATTCATCGTCGACCCCCACTGCGCTGGCGGAGGCCATTTCGAAGGATCCATCCATAAGCTCGTTGATTCTAAGGCTTGTCAATTCCGCATTTTATGGCCATTACAGGCAGATATCGTCCATTTCCCGCGCCGTGGTGATATTGGGTTATAAGACTGTGAAAACGATGGCGTTGGGTGTTTCCATATTTCAGGGAACCTCTGCCCGGGGCCGACAGGTGTTCAATCGCAAGGATTTTTGGACTCACTCGCTTGGAGTGGCCACTTTCACAAAAAAACTGGCCGTCAGGTTCGGCGGAGTGGCCGGGGTGGACGGGGAGACTCTTTTTCTTTCCGGCCTCCTTCATGACATAGGGAAAGTTGCGTTTGACAATTATTTCAACGAAGAATTCGCGGAAGCGGCCGCCGAGGCGCAGAAAAACGGCGAATGGATCGGCATACCCGAACTTAAATATCTTGGCATGGACCATTCCGAAGCCGGGTATTACCTGGCCAGGACCTGGAATTTTCCGCCACAGGTGATCTCCGGGGTCAGGTTTCACCACAGCGTCGCGGAGTGTCCTAAGGAGGACGGGATGGACAAGGCGGCGGCGGTGGTGAGCATCGCCGATTATGTATGCAGAAAGTTGAAAATCGGCTCCGGCGGTGACAATGTGGAAGCCCCTCTGTTCATAGAGGCGCTCAATCTTTGCGGAATAACTCCGGGGGATGTGGAAGCGCTGGCGGTGGACGCCGGCCTTTTGGCGGACAAGGAAATGATCGAATCGTTCGTGAGCGCAAAATGACAGGCGAGATGGAAGAGCTGAAAACTCAAATAGACGACCTTGCAAAGGAGCGCGACATTTACGCCAAGGCGCTGGCGGAGTCCAACGCCGCGTTCCGCGAGAAGGTGAACGAGTTTTCGATCATCCGCCGCATCGGGGACGCCATGCGGTGGAATTTCGACAAAAAGCAGGTGTGCCAGTCCATCGTGGACGTGATAATCGAGGAGACTTCCGCCGAGAATTGCTCATTGTGGCTTGTGGACACTGCGCGCTCCTGCATAAAGCTGGCGGCGGCGCGCGGCCAGAGGGACATGAAGGCCCGGTTTTTCCCGCCGGAGGACCCGAACACGAACCAGATAGCCCTTGGCGAGGGGGTATCCGGATGGGTGGCCAAGAACGGCAAGCCGATGTTGATAAAGGACGTGGCCGAGAGCAACCAGTTCATCGAAATGGGGGCGAAGGCGCCGTCCATAAAATCTCTTTTGTGCATACCCATCACCGGCGGGGACGAGACCGTGGGGGTAATCAACCTTTCCCACCCGGACATTGGCATGTTCTCAAAAGAGAACGAGCGGGTTCTGGCGCTTATCACCAACCACGCGGCGATAGCGTTTGCCAACCTGTTCCTTTTCGAAAAGATTCAATCCTTCAATGAAGAGCTGGAACGGACCGTGGAGGAGCGCACGCGCTCGCTGAGCTTTTCCGAGAGCAAATACCGCACGTTCATGGAAAACGCCGGGGACGCCATCCTTGTGGTGGACAAAGCCGGCGGCAAGATTATCGAGGTGAACAGCCGCGCTTGCGAGTACACGGGCATGTCCAGGGAGGAAATGACCGGCCGGGACATAAATTCGATCCTGGGGGGCGGCCACAGGAACATGTACGACAACATCGTCACCGCGGGATTCGGCCGGATGGAAGGGGTGCCGATGATCACCAGCGGCGGCTACGAGGTGTTTTCGGACATCACGGTGAACGTGATGTCCACCCAAGGGGGGGAATTCGTGCATCTTGTGATCCGCGACATAACCCACAAGCTCAAGCTGGAGGCCAAGCTCAAGGAGTACAACGAGAGCCTGGAGGAGATGGTGCGAAGGCGCACCGAGGAGCTGGAAAAGGCGCAGCAGGAACTGTTGCACGCAAGCAAGATGGCGGCTATAGGCGAGCTTGCCTCCGGCGTGGCGCACGAGATAAACAATCCGTTGGCGGTGATAAGCGGATACGCCGAGGACTTGAGGGACAGGATAAAGTCCAAGGGGCTGGAAATTGTGGGGCACGACGGGATCATGTCCGTGATGGCGATGATCACCACGCAGGCGGAGCGGTGCCTGGAAATAACGCGTTCCCTTCTGAACTTCTCCCGCCGCCAGGAGCTTTATCTGAGCGCCGTGGACCTGAACTACGCCATCCGGGTGACGCAGGGGATGGCCATGCACCGCGCGTCCGATAAAAGGATAGAGATGGACAATTTCATGGACCCCCACCTGCCCCAGGTGGTGACGGACCTGAACATGCTCGAACAGATACTGCTCAACATATTCAACAACGCCGTGGACGCCATAGACGGCGACGGGAAGATATTCACCCGCGTGACCGCGCGGGACGGTTCTGTGCTCATCGAGGTGGAAGACACCGGCCAAGGGATAAAGAATGACAACCTTCCAAAGATATTCGACCCGTTCTTCACCACCAAGCCGGTGGGGAAAGGGACGGGCCTCGGCCTTTCCATAAGCCATCACCTGGCGGAAAGCCTTAAGGGAAAGATAACAGTGGAGAGCGAACCGGGGAGGGGGGCGCGATTCACGCTCACAATACCTGTTGGAATCGAAAACAAGCCAACGCAATGACAAAGGGGTAATCATCAGACATGGACAACCAGAAAATACGCCTGCTAGTGGTGGACGACGAAGACGCATTCCGGGATCTTCTGGTGCGCCGGTTCGACCATTCGGAATTTGAAGTGGCCGGCTGCCCGTCGGGCGAGGCGGCGTTGACCCTCGCCAAGACCAGGCGGTTTGACGTGGGTGTGCTGGACATCAGGATGCCCGGTATTTCCGGCATAGAGCTTCTGCGCGAGATCAAGACCCTTCAGCCGGAGTTCGAGGCGATCATACTTACAGGTCAGGCCACCATTGACTCGGCCATCGAGGCGATGAAACTTGGCGCGTATGATTACCTGGCCAAGCCTTGCAAGCTTCTGGAGCTGGAGATGATCCTGCGCAAGGCATACGAGAAAAAAATGCTGTCGGAGCAGAACATACGGCTCCGGGCGGAAGTGAAACGCCGGATGGCCGAAAGGCAGCTTGTGGGATCGTCCAAGGTGATGGCCAACTTGCGCGGCCAGATAGCAAAGCTGGCGCCCCTGTCCGACCCTATCCTCATCGTCGGCGAGGTGGGATCGGGCAAGGAGATCACGGCGATGACCATCCACAGCCAATCGCCAAGAAAGGACTCCCCTTTCGTCACGCTAAACTGCGGCGTCATCCCCGAAGGGATGCTGGAGGTGGAGCTTTTCGGTCATGAACCGGACGCGTTCATCGGCTCTTCTCGCGTTCGCAAAAGGGGACTTATAGAAATGGCGGAAGGCGGGGCGCTGTTCCTGGACGAGGTGGAGCAGCTATCCCCGGCGATGCAGGTGAAGATACTTCATTTTCTGGACACGGGCGAATTCCGCAGGCTGGGAGGGTTTGACGATATCCCGTCGGACACCAGGCTTTTCCTTGCCACCAGCGACAACCTGATGTCCCAGTCAAAGCGTTCCAAGCTTCGCGAGGACCTTTATTACAAGATATCCACTTTCAGCATCAACGTGCCGCCGCTGCGGGAGCGCAAGGACGACATCCCGGAGTTGGCCGATTACATCATGTCCACCACCAGGATCGGCGCCGGGCCGGCCAAGAAGCTGTCCAAAAAAGCGCTTGAATCGCTGATGGACTACAACTGGCCGGGGAACGTTCGCGAACTTGCCAATGTGCTGGAGCGGGCGATGAGCCTGACGCAGAAAAACGTGATCCAGATGAAAGACCTGCCGTTGAGCTTCGAGAAAAAATC
Organism: Nitrospinota bacterium; assembly: GCA_016235255.1. Classification (NCBI taxonomy): domain Bacteria; kingdom Pseudomonadati; phylum Nitrospinota; species Nitrospinota bacterium. The sequence goes on from JACRLM010000054.1 coordinate 16,578, forward strand.
GAAGACGAACAAGAACCGGCATCTTCTGAGCCTGCCGGAAATCGAGCGGGAGCATATTCTTTTTGTCCTGGACGCAGTGAACGGGAACATTTCAAAGGCGTCGAAGATTCTGGGAATCAGTCGGCCCAAACTTTACCGGAAAATGGAGAAGTACCGCTCCAGCCCAAATGTATGAAAATACAGATGGAACGAGATATGACTCAAAAAGGGATGTGATTGTAACGTCATAAAGCAAAGTTGGCCTGCGCCAGGCTTAAAGCGCATCCCTTGCCATTGAGCCATTCGCTTTTCTGTCTGGGCATATAACCAGTAAAAAACACGCAATTTAGTGCGTGTTCAGCTTCTTGGTCCACATTTGAAGGGTCGTTGACACAATATGGCAAAGTTGATAATCTTTATGGACTTTCGCATAAGTAGCAACACCGCGAAAGATTGCGGTATAAACCGCAATATTAATATTTAAGTCTGGTCATTGGGGAGCTTGCAGCCTATGGAATTTACTATCGGCAGGGACGAGTTCTATAAAAGCCTTCAAAGAGCGCAAGGGTTCGTGTCCCCCAAGGGGCCAATGCCGATACTCGCCAACGTTTTTCTCGAAGCTTCGGATTCCGCGATCACGCTTTTCGCGTCGAACCTGGACATCGGCCTGAAAGGTTCGTACGACGCGAAAGTTTCCAAGCCCGGAAAAGTGACTGTGCAGGCCAAGAAGCTCCATGACATAGTGCGGACGCTTCCCCCGGAGGAAATCCTGGTGAAGGTGGACGAGGACGAAAGGCTCCGGGTGATATGCGGCAAGTCCAAGTTCAACCTGGCCACGATAGATCCTGACCAGTTTCCGTCGTTCCCCGAATATGACGAAAAGACGCTCATCGGGCTGGACTCTGAAATGGTGCGTGAAATGATAAGCAAGACCAGCTACGCCATTTCCCATGACGAGACGAGGCTGACCCTGAACGGAGCGTTTCTGGAGGTGGCCCCTTCGAGGGCGAGGATGGTGGCCACGGACGGGCACAGGCTTGCGTTTGTGGAGCGGGACGGCGCCTTCAAGGTGTCCGAGCCGGTGAAGGTGATAATCGCGCGCAAGGCGGTGGGTGAGCTTCAAAAGCTGGTGAGCGAGGATGACGAGCCGTTGCAATTCGTGCAGCGCGAGAACCACGTGATATTTAAAAAAGGCCGGCAGACGATGGTGGTGCGCCTTATCGAGGGGGCCTTCCCGAATTACGAGCAGGTGATACCCAAAGGGAGCGCCCGGCAGGCGACGATAACCACCGCATCCTTCACGGACTGCCTGAAGCGCGTTGCGACCATGGCGGACGAAAAGTCGCACATGATCCGGATGGGATTTGGCGAAGGGAAGGTGGAGATGTCCTCCGAAGGCGGGGAGCTTGGCGAGGCCAGGGACGAGGTGGAAGCGGAATTTGCCGGAGAATCAGTGGAAATCGGGCTTAATGCGGAGTATATAATAGAAATGCTAGGCGCCATGGGGGCCGACAAAGTTGCCTTGAAGATGCAGGACGCTTTAAGCCCGCTTATGGCCGTGGTTCCGGAAGACAGTGGTCTTATTTCCATTGTTATGCCCATGAGGCTTTGATAAATGGCCAATAGCGCGTCCCAAGCCAGGTCTGAATATCTGCAGGAAATCCGGCGCTGGGCCATGACCATGCTGGAAATCCTCAGGCCGTTGCCGGCCAGCGCGGAGAAACAGGGGCTGATCCTGCAGGTGGACAAGCTAAAGGACATGTACAACCTGACGGACCGCGACCTTCCGGCGTACGCGGGAGCCGTGGCGGTGCTCACCCAGAAGGCAACGAACCTTGTGCAGGGGGAAAAACTCCCGATAACATATTCAAAGGAAAAAATAGCCAGCCTGGTGAATTCCGGACTGTTGCGAAGGCTCCTTCTGGAAAACCCGATTCTGCTGGCGCAGGTCAAAGAGTTCATGGACGTAAGTTCCAAGGCCAATCCCGGTTCGTCCACTCTGGACATGCTCTCCAAATCCGGCCACTGAAATAATTCCCGCGGCGATGTCCAAATCGGCCTCTCCCCTGATCGGAATCACAGTGGACACCAATTACGGCTCCGAAGACCGGGAGATCCAGTCCGGCCTGAATCCCCGGGGGCAGTCCGTTTTCTGGCTGAAAAAAAGCTATACCGACGCCGTTGAGAAATCCGGAGGAGTTCCGGTGCTCATACCGGTGGTGGCCACGCCCGCGATAATGGACAGATATCTGGAGATAATAGACGGGCTGATAATTTCCGGCGGCGAGTTCGACATTGATCCGAAGCTGTACGGGGAGCGGAAAATTCCGCTGTGCGGCGCGTTAAAGCCGGACCGGACGTTGATGGAGATGCGGCTTTTGAAAAAGGGACTGAAGATGAAGATGCCGGTGCTTGGCGTCTGCGGCGGCCACCAGGTGATAAATGTGGCGTTCGGCGGTTCGCTTTATCAGGATATCCCCTCGCAGGCCGGCGGCCCGGTGAAACATGAGCAAAAACCGGTTCCGTCCACACAGGCCAGCCACGATGTGGAAATTGCGGAGGGGACTCTTCTTGCCGCCGTCATCGGGGCCAGAAAGATCAAGGTGAATTCAACCCATCATCAGGGGATCAAGAAGCTTGGGCGTGGCCTTTGCGCCAGCGGCAAGGCGATTGATGGGCTTGTGGAAGCCGTTGAACGCAAAGGGGATAAAGGACCTTTCCTTTTGGGGACGCAATGGCATCCGGAGCAGCTTTATAACAAGGACCAGGCGAGCAGGAAAATCTTCAAAAAGTTCATGGAAGCCTGCGTGGTTTTCAATTCATTGAAAACCAAGATAAAAAGATAGCGGATTAATTCGAAAAATCCGTATTTTTCAGGACAATTGTCTATACAATCCCGCCGTAAAGGGGCTATATTAGACTTATCCCCATTCCCCGCTGGAAGTGTAAACTTCGATAGCGAGGGCCGAAAATGCCTCACGCAACATGTTATAAGCTGTTGGGCGGAGGTCTGCGCCGGAGAGTCCAGGCGCCACTTAAAGGCAAATCCGGGCTGACCCTTATAGAGATACTCATCTCCATTGTGATACTTGCGGTGGGCATTCTTGGTGTCACCGCCATGCAGACGGCATCCATGGGGGGCGAGCTTTTAAGCCGCAACCTGGACTCCTGCGTGAACACCGTCTCCGACGCTTTGGACCGGATCCAGGTCAACGCCGAAAATATCAGCGAATATAAAACCGGCGGAGCCCTGGTCATCGATCCGCAAAATCCCTCACCGCCAAGCGGGACCACCGCGCTCAACGATTATAACGCCATCATGGCCAAGATGGCCGACGTCACAAGCGGCGGCATGCAGATGCAAAAAGCCAAACTTACCATCACCTTCCAGAGCGACTTTCCATTGGCCGGGGTGGACAGCGTGACGGCCTCCATGACATGGGACAGGAAAGGAAAGACTGAAACATGCCAGGTGACAAATTTGGTGTACAAGCCATGAACACACAGAAAATGACTCGCGGATCACGGCCATCCGGGCGCGGAGGATTCACGTTGATCGAACTTTTGATCGCCTCGGCGATAGGGGCGATAGTGCTTGCGGGGGCGGTGCAGATGTTCCGCAGCAACAGGATAGCGTATGACATCGTGATTGAAATGAAGACCATGGAGGAGAACGGCCGCGTGGCGCTGGACATGATCTCCCGCGATTTCCGTTCCGCCAGTTCGCTTTGGCCGCTGGACAACCAGGACGGTGCGTATGCAACCTCCCAGGCTTCCCTTGGGGTCAAACCGGGGACGGATATTGTGGAGATATTCGCTTCGCTGCTTTCGCAGCCGATAAAAGTCCCGTCGGGAAATTTCAACGACGCGGCGGCCAACTTGCAAGTTTCATCCGCCGGGCTTGTGGGGCTGCCAAATTACAGCACGGGTCTTCCCAGTAGCCAGGTTAGCGGCGTATTGGAGCCTTATAACGTGCTTATATACGATTGCTCGGCCCCTTCAAATAGATGCTCACAGGACATCACAAGCGGCCAGTTCAACGGCCAGTCGGACATAAGGATAAATTACAACCGGGGCAACTCCTGCGGAGACGCCACACTTTACGGCAAGGCGCCGGATGTTGAGCCAGCCACCATGTTCGCCAGCGTTTTCTCCGATGGCCAGGCATGGGCGGCCGCTGGCGGTGGCGGCGGTGGTGGCGGCGGCGGTGGCGGCGGCGGTGGCGGCGGCGGTGGTGGTGGTGGCGGCGGCGGCGGCGGTTCGGCAACGACAGATTGCTCCGGCCGCAACACTCCTCATGAATGCGGGTGCGTGATCACGCCGCTTAGCGCTGGTTGCACAAACGCTCCGGCGTCGTCGAACACCACACAGATATGCGTTAACATCGGGTGGGACGTTTACTATTACATAGACAATTCGGACGCAAACAATCCCCGGCTGGTGCGCTATGTGGTGGACCGCAACGCGGCCAGTTCAAACAAAAAGGAAGTGATCGCCAACTATGTGGAAGATTTCCAGGTGGTATTTGGCGAGGACACGGACGGCGACGGCATAATAGCGGCGGGCGAATGGGGAAACAGCGCTACGGATCCTTCTAAAGTGCGCATGGTCAGGGTCAGCGTGATGCTTGTCTCGCCCAAAGCGGGGCAGAAAACGGTGACCCTTCCCGCGCTTGAAAACAGCGCCATTGTGCAACCGACCGTTTCGACTTCGCCGTACTATCCAAATGGCGCTTATCATCACCGGAGGGTCTTAAGCAGGACCATCCGGCTCCGGAACGTGGGAGGCTAGACCATGAGAAAGATCAATTCAATGACAATAGCCGGCCGCGGCCTTGGAGACAGAAGCGGAGCCATACTTGTGGCGGTGCTGCTTTTGCTTCTCATGGTGACCATATTGGGCGTGTTCTCCGCGACGCGTTCATCCATGGAGCAGAGGATTTCCGCCAACGCCAAAAGCAACACGACCGCCTTTTTTGCGGCGGAGGGGGGGCTTAACCACGCCTTTATCGTGGCCAAGTCCATGCTCGACAGCAGCATAAACACCGATGTGACGAACATAACCAGGAGGATGAGCGGAGATCCGGCTGTCTGGAGCTTTTTGCTCAATCCCACCGGCGGCGGCGCGGCGGCCACCAACTATTATTGCGAAGGGTGCGACGGCACAACCGAGAAAATGGTGAACGGCGCGTGGATCGGCGGCGGAGTGACGGTGGTAAACCGCACGTTCACCGACGGCAAGCTGGACATCACCTACACGGTGACGGCCTGGAACAACGATGAGACCGGCACGGTCCTTTCCCCGTGCCCTAATCCGACACCGCCGGGATATTCGCTGTCCGGAGGTGATTGCTCCTGGACCGCCGCCGCGAGCATGAGCACAAGCGACGCGGACGGGATAATAATAATCCGCTCGGTGGCCCAGGCCAAAGTCACCGGCACGGCGACAGTAGTGGCCGAAGCTGTGCAGCAGGCCTCCATTTCGTCCGCCGCCTCCAAGTCCGGCGGGCCGGAGGGGCTTGGAACATCGTTTGCCAACGTCGGCAAGACTTCGACGGCGACCGACACCAACGAAATAGCGGCGGGAGACCTCGCGGCGCCGCACAGTTTGTAAGGCCATATGAAACGGCTTGAATTATTCAGGAGAAACGGCGATGAGCAGGCGTGAAGGCGTAATGGGCGGCTGGCGGACTTTTGGGTCTGCGCTGGTGTTCATGGCGGCGTTGGCGGCGATGGGGCCTTCCCAAAGCGCATTCGGGCAATCGCTGCCCACAGGGTGCGTGGCGGGCGGAGCCACGTCCGTTTCCACAGGGGCGTTCAACGCCACCAACTTCAACCTCACGGGAGTAGGCGTGTCCGGCACGGGGAGCCTGCAGCTTCAGACGGGAAGCGCGCGCCTGGACCCGAACAACATCATCATCCCCTTCGAGCAGGACGTTTCATCGTATTTCATATATGAGGCGGCCGGGCATATATCCTCCTTCGGATGGGTGATAAAAAGCCTGGCGGAGACGCAGCTTGTCTCCTATTGCTCCACGCACGCCTGCACCAACGCCTATGTATCGCCTTTGACCACGTCCATTGATTTCCGCGACCTGCTCAACGCGCACAACGCCTATAAGGCCTCGACGGGGCAAAACCTTATCAACTACATGTTCCCGTACATCAAGGATGACACCTCCAGCAACGGCATTTTCGACGCCTTGTATAATCCTGATACGCCGGTGATCGCCACATCCAATATTTCTTTTACAAGCACCCTTGGAAGCCAGGCCTCCACAGAGGCGCAATATAAATACGACTCCGCCACGCAGAAGGGGGGATTCGACGTCAATAACGACGGCTCGCTGACCCCTTATGACACCAAAAAATACATGGGGCATTTCGCCGGCGGCACGGAGATCGTCTATTTTCTGAACGACAACCGGTGGTGGGGAAGCACCTGGTATTCGAAATACCAGTGGAACCAGTATAACCCCACCGCGTCGCCGTACACCAAACAGGCGGAAAAATTCTCCCCTTCGGCCACCGGTGGCAACAACTGTGCCTGCAACAGCGGTTGCGGCGTGGGCACCACTTATTACAAAGGGACTTTCCTGCCCACGTCCACATCCGCCACCGATCAGATGACCCTGGCGTTCCGGCTGGACAAAAGCCCTCCGGAGAACAGCGCTTGCACAAACGTGCAGTGGGGCAGCGCCACCACCGCCACCCCCTGGTGGAAACAAGGCCTGATACCGGACAGCGCGGCCACAAGGCTTTCCACATACTGGGGCATCACATTCACGGGGGAGACGCCGCCGATAACATATGTGAAAGACCAGAACTTCAACCACTTTGTGGTCGTGGCGCCGCCGACCCAGGCGTTCCGCTGGATCATGGGGGTGGAGGACTGGCACGGGACGGAAACAAGCAACGACTATGACTTCAACGACGTGGTGTTCCTTATGGAACGCAAGACAGGCGGCATGGCCCAGCTTACTTCCGCCCAGGCTTTAAGCCCGGCGGACGCTTCGGCGTACATCACGTCGGTCACTTTCGGCGTGCATGACAAGATGCCAACATGCAGCGGCAAGGCCTCATCCATCCGCTATTACATCTCGATAGACAACGGCGGGGCATGGGTGGAAGCGAAGGACTGGGACATCATAAGGACCCCGGGCAAGAGCGGAACATCCGTGACGGGATGGGTTTTCGGCACGCCTGAGGAGACGTTCCGCCAGTCAACCATCAATTTCTCCGAGCTTGGCATGACCGGCAGGCAGCTTATATGGAAGGCCGAATTCGTGTCGCAGGACGACGCGTGCCAGCCGGAGGTGATAGACATGGAGATGTCCTACAACGCGGCGAAGAACCAGACCTTCTCCCGCTCGGCGGCCACGCCTCTTGGCAACGTCATGTACACCGCCAGTTTCGAGACTCCGGCGGCCACATGGACGGACAAGGATTTAAGGGGGCATTTAATATCCGAACGCATCTATGACCCGACGAATCCCACCGGCGGTTACAGCGTGGTCCAGAACTGGGACGCGGGCTCGGTGATGACGGCGGGCAGCCCCACGACCCGCAATGTGCTGTACCCTGATATTACTATCAGCACTGTGACCGACTCCACAATCGGCTCCGGCGACGGAGTCACCAAGACTTTCACGGCGACGCTGGCTCCGGGCAAGATAGTTTATTCCACGGTGTCCATCACTGATGGGATGGAGACTTTCCTGGACAAGCACACCACCAACCTTGAAGGGAGCCTTACCGGAACAGGGACGATAAACCGCTATTCAGGCGCCGTATCAATAACATTCAACAACGCCCCGCCAGTGGGGGCGCTGGTGAAGGCCACATACCAGTACTATACGACCTCCCCGGCGATGAAGGGCTTCTCCTCAACTAACCTGGACTACCGGGCCATGGCCATCGACAGCAGCTATTACTACGACGGCACAGGCTTCCACTACACCTATGATTTCGACGGCAACGGCAAGACCCTGACCACCGACGGCACCATAGAGTCGGACGCCGACTGGCTGGTGTACTGGGTGCGCGGCTGGAGGAACGGATCCACCGCCACCACGAAGAAAGACTGGCTGCTTGGAGCCATAGACCACAGTTCGCCCGCGGTGATCGGCACTCCGGGCCAGCCCTCATGGTATTATGGCACCGATGTGGCCCAGACGGTAATAGACTCGTTTGACGCCTGGCGGTGCAGCCAGCGAACCCGCAGGTCGGAGGCGTATGCCGGTTCCAGGAGTGGGATGCTGCACTCGTTCTATGCCGGGGAGTTCCGCCCGTACTATGTGGACGAAAGCAAGATCACCGGATGCACCACGTCGTCCACGAACCTTAAAAATTTCAGGGACGCAATAAACCCGAACACGATAACCACGGGGAGCGGGGCCAAGTATCCTTATTACAAGACCCCCACAAACGTGGACATAATCATCAACCGGGGATATTACGACTGGAGGACCAGGAGCGGGACCACGCTTTCAAACGGCACGGCCCCCAACTACGGCTCCGGATCGGAAACATGGTCGGCCATACCACTCGACCAGCTCGCCAAGCTCAAGTACAGCAAGCTTAAAACGGAGGAAGCCGCGTTTGTGGACGCGTCACCGGCGATTGCATTCACCCAGTTCGCGGACAGCTCCTGGCACGCGGTGGTCATCTCCGCGGAGGGGAATGGCGGCGACCATATATTCGCCCTGGACGTGACGGACCCGGTGACTCCTACTTTCCTCTGGGAGTACGCCGATCCGGACCTGTTCCGCTCGCGCTCGTCCCCTTCAATGGGTGTGATAGGCAGGCTGTTGACGGCAAGCGGGCCGAAGTGGGTTGTGTTCTTCGTGTCCGGCATAAACAGGGACCCGGCGGCCAACGCCTCGATATACATGCTTGATATCCAGACTGGCGCGCTCATAAAACGAATCTATCTGGATTCGGCCGGGACATTGGGCGTGGGCGCCACTCCAAGCGGCCAGCCCGCGGTCACCGATTCTGACGGCAACGGATATGTGGACAGGATGTACATCGGCACTGACAAGGGATTTATGTACAAGATCACATTGCCGGACAATCCGAACTCCGGAGCTGGCGACGTGACCGTGTGCACATTGTTCGACACCGCCTTCGGCGGCGGCGGGCGCCAGCCCATATACGCTTCGCCGGCGTTGTCCAACCAGAACACGTACAACGCGGACGGGACCATGAGCTATAGCATCCTCGTGCTTTTCGGCACGTCCGACAGCCCGTACTACACGGACGACACCGCGCAGACATACTGGTTCTACGCAGTGGCCGACACTGCGGCCAAGGGGGTATGCTCCGGCGGCTCGCTCAAGTGGAGCATGCAGCTGCCAGCCGGCCAGAGGGTCTTCGCCTCGGCTTTCGCCACGGCCGGCAGGGTCTATTTCGGCACGTCCACGGCGGACACCGAGGATCCGTGCGCCCCTTCAGTGGCCGCGGCCGGCACTGGAGTGGGGACCTTGTATGCGCTTGACATCGGCACCGGGTCAACCATTTATTCCGAGGCCACCGGCAACATCATTTCCCAGCCCGTGGTGGACGACGAGCATCTATACTTCAAGTCGAACACAGGCCAGCTTCAGGGGCGGGGCGGCAACACGTTCCAGAACCTGTTAAGGTCCGGAGGAGGGTCAAATGCGCAGATGGGCACTTGGCGTGAAATCACCCAGTAAAGGGCGCCCCTTGCGCGGGCGGGGCGGCTTTACCATGGTGGAGCTGATGATCGTCATTGCGATCATCGGGATACTGTCGGGTTTGTCCACGATAAGCATGAGCCGCGCCTTTCCCAGGCTGCGAATGGAAGGGGCGGCAAACGAGGTGAACGCGCATATGCAGTTCGCCAGGTTCGAGTCGGCCAGGAGGAACAGGCCGGTGATCGTGCGGTTTGACAGCGTTGGCAGCGACACTCTGTCCGGCGTGTCGGTGTATGTGGACGAGAACCGCAGCGGATCTGTTGACGGGGCGGACACTCTTGCCAAAAGTATCAACATCCCCGCCAAATATCCGAAAGCGTACATACTCTCTTCCCAGGACGGTTCCGCGACGGCCGTGTCAACCGTCGTATTTGGCTCGGACGGGTCCATCAAGGGAATCAACGGGACAACTTCCAGCGGCACAATGCCGGTGAAAATCACGGTGGACAGCCAGGTGACAACGTCGCCGAGCCAGTACCGGGTGGACGCGGGAAGGTCGGGGATAGCGAAAATAGCAGCTGTTCCCTGAAGGACGGAGCCGCCACGCCATAAACCATCGGCCGCCGCCCGGCCATGCTTATCCGGTATGGAAGAGCGGGGTTTCCATTTGAATCACCGCCCCCGTTGCGCTACGATGAACCACAATGATCGCGATAGCCGGGAATCTCGCGGCCGTGCGCCGTTCCATAGCCGAAGCGGCGGCAAGAAGCGGCCGCTCGCCTGAGTCTGTGACGCTGGTGGCGGTGACAAAGGCTGTGGGAATAGAAGCGGCCTTGGAGGCGGTCAAGGCCGGCGCGATGGATCTTGGCGAGTCCCGGGTGCAGGAAGCCCGAAGGAAACATGACGCCATAGGCGCCGGGGCCGTCTGGCACATGATAGGGCCGCTTCAGACGAACAAGGTGAAATACTGCCCCGGCCTGTTTTCATTGATCCACTCGCTGGACAGGATCGAGCTTATCGTGGAGCTTTCACGCCGTTTCCAGAGCGCGGGCGTGGTGGCCGAGGGGCTTTTGGAGATAAACGTATCCGGCGAGCCCGGGAAATCCGGGTGCGCTCCGGAGCGGGCGGTTGAAATTCTCAAGACGGCGGCGGGACTTGGCGGCGTGAGGATCAGGGGGGTGATGACTGTGCCCCCATACAGCGAAGACCCCGAAAACTCCCGCCAGTATTTCAGGCGGCTGCGTGAAATGTCGAAAGAACTGGCCAGCCTTGGACTTGATCACGTGAGCATGGATATAATATCCGCTGGCATGTCAAACGACTTTGCCGTGGCGATTGAAGAAGGAAGCACCATGGTCCGGGTGGGCACGGCCATATTCGGCGAAAGGAGCCGGTGATGATAGGGAACAGGAAAATAGCTTTTATCGGCGCGGGCTTTATGGGTGGCGCCATTATCCGGGGGCTTGTGCGCGCAAAATCGGTCAAGGGTGAAAGCCTGATGGCGGCGGACCCGCGGGAGGGGGCCTTAAAAGAGCTTGCCCGGGAGACGGGGATAAAGGTGACCACGGACAACGCCGAGGCCGTATCCTTCGCCGATATAGTTGTGCTGGCCACCAAGCCCCAGGTTTTGAAAAGCGTGGTGGAGCCTTTGGGGCGCAAGATAGGCAAAAAGAAACTGGTGATATCCATCGCCGCGGGAGTCCGCGCCGATTCGCTGCTTTCATGGATAGGTTCCGGGGCGCGTGTCGTGCGGGCCATGCCCAACATGCCCGCCACGGTGGGCGAGGGCGCCACGGCCATATGCCCGGCGGGCGCGGCGGACGCGATGGACATAGCTTCGGCGCGGCTGCTTTTCGACTGCGTCGGCGAGACTGTTCTGGTGGACGAGAAAATGATGGACGCGGTGACCGGCCTTTCAGGCTCCGGCCCGGCGTTCGTTTTCATGTTTTTAGAGGCGATGATAGACGCCGGTGTGCGGTGCGGCCTGCCGAGGGACGCCGCCCGGGCCCTTGCCGCCCAGACCCTTTACGGCGCCGCGAAGATGGCCAAGACCGGAGGCGAGCATCCCGCCGCGCTCAAGGACAGGGTCACATCGCCCGGCGGCACCACCATAGCCGGCCTTGCCGTGCTGGAGGACGAGGGGTTCCGCGGCGCGGTGATAAGGGCCGTGGAAGAGGCCGCCGGAAGATCGCGGGAACTGGGCTCATAACCGGACAACAGGAGGAAAAGGATTCGATGTACGTCCTTGGCAATTTCATTCTGGCGGCGGCGCAGGTGCTGAACATAGCGCTGACTTTATACATGTGGATCGTCATAATCCGGGCGTTGATCACCTGGGTCAATCCCGATCCGCACAATCCCATCGTCACTTTCCTGCGCCGCGCCACGGATCCCGTGCTCGAGCCTATATCAAGGGCGCTGCCGCCGATGGGGGGGATGGACTTTTCACCGCTGGTCCTCATCATGGCCATTTACTTCATCCAGACTTTCGCGGTCAGGACCCTTATGCAGTTCGGATATTCGTTAAGCGGCTCGATGTGACCGTATGGCGCTTTCGGTGAAGGCGGAGGGGGGCGGGTCGAGCTTTCGCGTTCACGTGGCTCCGCGCGCGTCAAAATCGCAGATCGCCGGTGTTCACAACGACGCCCTGAAAATACGCCTTGCCGCACCACCGGTGGACGGAGCGGCCAATGACGAACTGGTAAAATATCTCGCCAAACATTTCGGCGTGCCGCGCTCCGCGGTGGCGATAATCTCCGGCCACGCGTCCAGGAACAAGCTGGTGAGGATCCAGGGGGTGGCGCCCGGCGACGTCCTTGCCGCCGCAAAAGCATAGCCCGCCGGCCCCGCCGATTTGCTATATTGTTACCGGAAACAAATTATCGGACGGAATCCATGAAAAAAATCCTGGCGCTTCTTCTTGCCGCGCAGACGCTCACCGGATGTTTTTGGCTGGTGGCGGGCGGGGCCGGGGCCGCGGGCGCGTATGTCTGGAGCCATGGCAACCTCACCCGGCACTACCAACAGCCGTTTGAGACCACATGGGAAGGGACCATGCACGCGTTGCGCGTGATGGACCTGCCGGTGGTGGACAGCAAAAAGGACAAATATGACGGGGTCATCAAGGCCAAAATGCCCGGCGGCAGGGACAAGCTGATAGTCAGCCTCGAACGCTGGACGGACAGGGAAACGAGGGTGACCGTGCGGGCCGGGGCCTTGGGGGACAAGGCGTTTTCCGAGAGGGCGCACGAAGAAATAGCCAAGGCATTAAGGTGAATCAGGCGCCTGTCGGCGTTTCAACCTGCTGGCTGTCGCGCTCCGTCACGGACGGGGGGCAGATCGCCCGGCGGCTGAAGGACATCGGGGCCACCGCCGCCGAGCTGGACTTCAGGCTTTCCCGCGCAACACTGGACCAGGCTGTGGAGGCTTTTGCCAGACTAGGCGTAAAAATCCTTTCGGTCCACGCCGTCTGTCCGGCTCCTGATAATAAGACGGCCCGCAATATCGCCGAGAGGGCCTCGATCAGCTCTTCCGATGAAACGGAGCGCAAAACCGGGGTGGAGGACGTGATTTCCACCATGCGGCTTGCGGCGGGGCTTGGGGCCAGTTGTGTTGTGGTCCACTGCGGCAAGACGCCGATGGAAAGGGTGACGCCGGCGCTACAACGCATGTTCGATGAAGGAACGCTCGGGGGGACGGACGGGGCGAAGTTCATCAACGATATTAAGATTAAGAGGCTAAGGTCCCGAGGGGCCACTTTTGAAATGCTCATGCGAAGCCTAAGCGAAATAGCGGAGGCCGCCGAGGCGCTGAACGTGAACGTGGGGCTGGAGAACAGGTATTACATGGAGGAATACCCCAATTACGAGGAGCTTGCCGTGATATTCCAAAGGCTGGAAGGGAGCCGCATAAGATACTGGCACGACACGGGCCACGCCCAGGCCCAGGAGAATCTGGGACTGATTTCGCACGAGGCGTTGCTAAAAGAATTTTCAGGGGTGATGGAGGGGATGCACATTCACGACGTGCGCGGATACACCGATCATTACGCCCCCCCAGCGGGAGGCGTGGACTTTGGGATGGTGGAAAAATATACAAGGCCGGACACCATGCGCATACTTGAACTGCGCGGGGACGTTGGAGAACGTGAAGCGGCGGCGGGGCTTGAATGGATCAAAGCCAGACGGACGGAATGCAAGCCGTGAACGTATTGTTCGACCTGCGGCCGCTGCAAGGCGGTTTCAAGGCCCATAAAAAACGAGGCATCGGAGTTTACGCAAGAAGCCTGGCCGCGAGGCGCCTCCTTGCCCCGGGGAATCTGTCCATTTCCGGTTTCCACGATCCATGCTTCGAGTCCGCCGAGGCTGAGGCGGCCGGTTCCGGCGCCTTGGCCATAGGTCCGCTCACAACTTTCGCCCGTGTAAACTTCAAGGAGTTCTTCACCCAGCATCTATTCATGCGCAAAGTCATCGAAAAACACGCCAGGGCAGCCAAGGCTGACATCCTGTTTTTCCCCACCCATCTGGACGTCCCCATGGGGCTTGGGGCGCCATATGTGGTGACGGCGCACGACATGATACAGTCCGCCCTCAAGGAGCGCTTTTATACGTCGTTAAAACACCGGCTGCACACCGCGGCGCAGGCGGCCGTGTTGCGTGGCGCAAGGCTGGTGATCGCCGTGTCCGAACACACGAAGTGGGACGTTGTCAAATACGCTGGGGTGGATCCGGCCAGGATCGCCGTGGTCCACAACGGAGTTGATCCCGTGTTCCGCCCCGGGGTGATGGCGGACCTTTCAAGGTTCAAGCTTCCCGACAGATTTATCCTCAACGTGGGGGGGATTGATTGGCGCAAGAACGTGGACCTGCTCCTCCACGCGTTTGGCAGGCTGCGGGAAAAAGAGCCGGACGTATATCTGTTGATGGCGGGTGATATCAAGGGGGACCCGCAGTACGCCAAATTCACCGCCCGGCTTGAATCAGAGAAGCTTGACCGGGCCGTGATCGAGCTTGGATATGTCGCCGCCGAAGAGCTGGCTGCGCTGTACGGCAAGGCCGCCGCGTTTTTCTATCCAAGCGTTTACGAGGGATTCGGTCTGCCGGTGCTCGAAGCGATGGCCTGCGGGACGCCCGTTGTCTCCACCAATCTCACCTCCATCCCGGAGGTGGCTGGGTCCGCCGCCATACTCCTCGATCCGTCCGCCAAAGAAGATTTCGCCGAGGCTCTCATCCGGCTGGTCCGGTCGCAAGACGAGCGCGGCCGCCTTTCTCAGGCCGGGTTGAGCCGTGCGCAACAATTTGGCTGGGACAAATGCGCCACGGAAACTTTCAACCTGATTTCACGGGTGGTCTAGGAGAAATGCCCGTCCGGGCGCGTCAAAGAGCCGTTTTTTTGTCTTTTATTCTGGCGAGGAACCGGCTGTAAACGTCCTTTTCCTTGAGTATCCTGAAAAGCTCGGCGTCCAGCCTCCCCTTGTCCACTTCGGTCTGCAGGATGGAGTACACCGTGCTCATCGGCATTTGCCTCTTGTATGGCCTGTCGCTCGCTGTGAGCGCCTCGAAAAAGTCCACCAAGGCAAGGATACGGGCCTGGGTGGACATGCTGTCGGCCTTGAGCCCCTTCGGATAACCTGACCCGTCAAGATACTCGTGGTGGCTTCCGGCGTAAAGGGGGACGTTGCGAAGTTTGCGGCTGAACGGGATCTTGTCGAGCATCCGTATGGTGACGTCGATGTGGCTTTGCATTATCTTCCGCTCGTCCTCGGTGAGCGAGCCTTTCCGGATGCTAAGGTTGAAAAGCTCGTCCTCGGTGAGTTTGGGAAAGGTCTTGCCGTCCAGTTCGTAAGTGCCGGCGGCGATTTTCTTGAGCCGCTCTATTTTTGCGTCTTCCATGAACTCGCCGGGATTGTTGCAGGAGATGACAAAGTTGCGCTCTTCGACCAGCGCCGCCAGCTTGTTCTCATATTCTTTTTCAAGCGCATCCACTTCTTCCCTGCCCGCCCCTTTTTCACAAAGCCCGGCTTTCTTGACGGCGCATTCCGCGCGCGCCTTGGAAATTATCAGCTCATACCGTGTACGGACAAGCTCGGACCTGTCGAAAATGGTCTCCAGCTTCACGGACTTGTCCATGATGTGCGTGGGCGAGACTATTTTGCCGATATCGTGCATCCACGCCGCGATCCGAAGCTCGTTCAGCTCATCGTCGGAAAAGGCCGCGCCCCCCGGCTTCCCGTCCGATTCTTCGTTGATTGCGCGGGCAAGCTCCAAGGCAAGCTCCGCCACGCGCCGGATATGGCCGTGGGTGTATTTGGAGCGCGCGTCCGTCGCCGTGGCCATCACCTCCACGAACGACTCGAACAGCATCTCCGTTTCCCTTATAAGGTTCACGTTGCTTATGGCCACCGCCGCCTGGCTGGCCAGGGACTTGGCCAGGCCCACATACTTGTTGTCGAAAGGGATCACATCGCCGGTCTCGTGGTCCTTGGCGTTCAATATCTGCAGAACGCCTATCACGTCGCTCTGGTAGTCGAGCAGCGGGGTCACAAGCATGGAAACGCTGCGGTATCCGGTGCGCTCGTCATATTTTTTCGGCCCGGTGAAATCGAACTCGTCGGACTGGTACACGTCCGGGATGTTCACGGTCTTTCTGGTGATTGCCGCATAGGCGGAAACGAAAGTCGGAGCCATGGGGACGGGAGGGAAGGTGGCGGTGGCGCCTGTCGTCCCGCCGATTGCGATGCCAAGGGAAACGTTCCTGCTTACCGTGAAATGAAGCTGCATGTTCTTGGTCAGGTACAGCGTGCAACCGTCGGCGTTGGTGATCTCGATGGCGGAGTCGACTATTTTCTGCAGCAGGTTGTCCAGGTTTCTTTCGGACGAGAGGGAAATGCCGATTTCGATAAGGCGGCGGGCAAGAGTCACTTCATGATTCTCCGGCTCGTCGCCGTAAGAGTCGAACCGCCGCCGCTTTCTAGCGTCTAGCGCCATTGCTTCATTATCACCGAGATTCTGCCTTCGCGGAAAAGCTCCATCCACGCCTCGATGAGGTCCGGATCGAACTGGGATCCGGACCCTTTCACAAGCTCTTCGTTGGCCTTTTCAACAGGCCACGCCTGCTTGTAAGGCCTCGCGTTGGTCAGGGCGTCGAACACGTCGGACACCGCCACGATACGGGCCGGCAATGGGATGTCCTCGCCGGCGAGCCGGTCCGGATAACCTTTGCCGTTCCACTTTTCATGGTGGCTTCTTGCGATGATGCGGGCCATCTCAAAGAACGGCTTTTTGGGGAGTATGCGCTCTCCATGGGTGGTGTGGGTCTTCATTATGTCGAACTCATCGCTTGTCAGGGCGCCTGGCTTTTTCAATATGTCGTCCGGGACTGAGATCTTGCCCACGTCGTGCATGATGGACGAATACCCGATCTCCTCCACAACGCTGGCCGGCAGGCCAAGCTTTTCGGCCAGCGTGGCGGAGAAGTTCTGGATCCTGATGACGTGGTTGCCGGTGCTCTCGTCCTTTGCTTCCGCCGCCGTGGCGAGGCTGAATATAGCGTCCAGGTTGGCTTCCCGAAGGTCCGCCGTCCGCTCACGCACCCTGCGTTCGAGCACCTCGTTGAACTTGGCCAGTTTTTCCGTGGCCGTCTGCAGCTCGCCATAAAGGTTTTTCACCCTCAGGTGGCTCTGTATCCTGGCGACGAACTCCTCGCTGGAGAACGGCTTGATGATATAGTCGTCCGCTCCCATGTTCAAAAGCAGCTTGATGTTCTCCTTTTCGGAGATGGTGGTGGCCACCACAATGGGAATGAACTGGTATTTCCTGTCGTCCCGGATAAGCTCCACCAGCCGCCGCCCGTCCATGTTGGGCATATTGATATCGGTGATGATCATGTCTATCTCGGCGTGGCGCGCCTTTAGCGCCTCAAATCCCTGCACCCCGTCCACAGCCTCTATCACCGAGTGGCCGTTTTTCTCCAGAAGGTATTTGGTGACAGCCCGGATGGTGCTGGAGTCCTCCACCAGAAGGATGCGGAAAGACTTCAGGGATTTTTCCGCCTCGAAAGTCCTGGTGATGAATTCTGCCAGCGTCCCGGCGGAAAACGGCTTGGGCAATATCTTTACAGTGTTGGACTTTAGCCCGTTTTCCTTGTGCACCCCCAGGTCCACCCCGGTGACGACAACCACCGGAATGTCCCGCGTTATCTCCATCACCTTAAGGTCGCTGATCAGCTTCACGCCGTCAAAACCGCCGATGTACGGATCGATAATGATTATGCTGGGGGGATTTTCACGGGCCATGGCAAGGCCGTCCTTTGCGACGCTGGCGCTTATGGCGGCAACGCCCACGGATTCGAGCTCATCCTCGATAATCATCCGGGAGACGCTGTTATCATCAATGATAAGCGCCGTCCGTCTTTTCTCGGCTTGCTCAGCGTTCATTATCTTGCGAGTTTCCCATTATTCGAGTAAAGTCCCGCTTTCCCTTTACGGGATTCTCACCACTTCTTAACATAATATGCCAGACCAGTCCCATTATGTTATCATCTTTTCGCATGCGAACGCTAGACCGCTATATTTTCAAGGAACTGGCCAAGATTTTCTTCCTGGCGGCCCTTGTCCTGTTGTGCGTACTCCTTCTGGAAAAGGTGAACTTCCTTTCCGGCCTCCTTTTGACCAAAGGCGCGTCATTCGGGGCGATCGGGATGATATTGCTGTATCTGAGCCCGTCGTTTATGGTTCTGGCCGCGCCGCTGGCGTGTCTTATGGCGGCGCTGATGGTCTTTTCCAGGCTTTCGGCGGAGAACGAGATAACGGCCATGAAATCCTCCGGAATGTCCATGGCAAGGATACTTGCCCCGGCGGCGGCCCTGTCCGCGGTCGTTTTCGCCGCAACGCTGTATCTGTCTGTGAACGTTGTGCACGAGGGGAACATAAGGTTCGCCCAGGTGGTGCGCGATGTGCTGGGGGCCAATGTAAACCTCCAGTTGAAGGAACGCAAGTTCAACGAAAGCTTCAACGGCCTGCTGATCCATATAACCGAGAAAAAAGACGGGTATCTTTATGGCGTGTTCATTTCCGACCAAAGGAGGCGTGATAAACCCCGGATAATTGAGGCGAGGAAAGGCCGCCTTGCCGGATCGGACGAAGCACAGCAAGCGGTGATGGAGCTTTCCGACGGCGTCATCCATTCTTTGGACATAAGCGGAGCGTACCAGACGATTTCATTCGGCCAGTACACCCTCCGGCTGGACCTTTCCGGGGAGTACGCAAAGCCGATGGAGAAAGAAATCCCCCAGCTTTCCATCGCCGAACTTGGCGAAAGGATCGACAGGCTGAAAAGTGAAGGACGCGGAGCCTATGCGGAACTTGTGGCGCTGCACAAGGCCTTTTCAGCTCCCGTCGGATGCCTGATCCTCGGTGTGCTGGGAGCGCCCCTGGGCATAATGACCCACCGCCGCGGCTCGGCCGGGGGGTTTGGCATGGGGGTGGTGATGATACTGGTGAACTATCTTTTGTGGATGATAGGGCAAGGGCTCGGCTCGGAAGGGAAACTGCCGCCGGTGATAGCGATCTGGGCTCCAAACATAATAATGGGGGGGGCCTGCGTCTTTCTGGCCATGCGCGTTTCAAAGGATGGCGAGCCGACCATGGCCGAACGATGGATATCCGAGGCGATCCATAAATTATCAAGGAAGTGAAATGCCCGATTATGTTGTGTGGCTGGATGAAAAACTGTTTTTGTGGATCAACAACGGCTGGTCCACCCCGGCGCTTGATTATTTCTTCACGGCCGCGACAATAGCCGGCAACGCCGCTGGATGGTTTTGCCTGGGGCTTTTGTGGACACTTCTTTTCGGCGCTAAAAACCTTAAAAGAGGCGCGGCTGTTTTTACGATAGCGATGGTGGTGGCCGGGCTTCTGATGCATGGGACGAAAGAATTGGCCGGCAGAGACAGGCCTCTGGAACATTTCAAGAAAAAGATCGAGGCGGGAGAAGTGACCGTCAAAGTCCCATACGAGCGCTTGACGGCCAACTCATTCCCATCAGGCCACGCCCAGGCGGCGTTCACAGCGGCCACATTTCTGGCGCTGTACTACAGGCGTTATGGCGCCCTTCTCCTTGGAATGGCGATTATAGTTGGAATATCAAGGATTTACGTGGCCGCCCATTTCCCGGCGGACGTGGCGGCGGGTGCTTTGATAGGGGCGTTTTTTGGATGGCTTGCCTGGAAATTGGATCCGAAAGCGCCTGTATCCAACGTTTTAAAGGAGCCAGCGTCCGAAACAAATGTGTAAAGCCCCGGCGGGGTGTGGCCGATACATATGCTATAATGCAAGATGAAAAAAGGGACATGAAATGAAGATAGACGGCCTTGACCCGCTGAAAAACCTCACAAAAACCGGCTCCGCCAAACCCTCAGAGCCTGTTTCGGGCCAGTCGTTCATGGACGTGCTGTCGGGCCTTACTTCAAAAGAGACCGGCCAGACAAGCGCACCGTCATCTATGGGCGCGCCAATCCCCTTGAGCGGCGTTCCATTCATCGCCCCGGTTTCCAGCGATCTTTCCGCGATAGACGCTTCATCTTTGATGAACAGCCTGGACAGCGTCCTGTCGGATCTTTCGATGTTCAAAAACGCCCTTGGCAACAACCAGATTCCCCTTGAGCGCCTAAAACCGCTTATGGACGAATTGCTGGCCAGAAAAGACGAACTGGTCGGTTTCATCGGCAAGATAGACGACAAGGAGCTTAAGAGCATTGTTTCGGACGCTCTCAATCTTGTGATGGACCAGGCGAACCAGTACCAGGCCAGCTACGCCGCGTAACGGCTTCCCGGTTATAAACATCAATAAAACGCGAATCCGGTTTTTGACCGATGCTTATTTGCGCCCATTCATCCCTGTCCAGATATTCCAGGTGTCACCTCTCCGGGCGCTCACGGCGCAAGAATGCAATTGAAAATACAAAAGATGTGTGTCTAAAATTAAGCCCTTTTCCAATGGAAAAGCTTCAATTGTGAAAGTATGCGCGCCAATTCCCGGCAATACGGAATCTGGCGGAAGCTCGATATCTTGATTAACGGATCTAATGTCAAAATTTAAGTGCCTTTTCGTGGTCAACGGCCTTGGAATGGGCAATTCGACCCGCTGCCACGCGATAATGCAAAAGCTGTACGGCCACGCCGATGTCCACGTGATAACCTCGGGCAACGGCCTTTTGTACATGCGGGAAGTGAAAGAAATCGCCAGCCTTTCCCGGATGGACGGCTTTTTCTACGCCAACGCAAAAGGAAAAGTCAGCGTTGGCAAAACACTCCTGTCCGCGGGGGAATTGATGCGGCTCGCCTGGAGAAAGTCAAACCAGCTAAAAGCGGTGATAGACAAAATAAAGCCCGATCTGGCCGTGTGCGATTCGGAGTATGCGATCCTGCCGTTGAAAAGGGCCGGCATCCCGGTCATCGCATTCAACAATTCGGACGTGGTGACTTCACTGTACCTGGGTGGAAAGAATCTGCCGGGGGACATCCGGGCCCAGTTCTGGGCTGTGGAGATGATGGACTATCTGTTCCATAAATCATTTTTCGACCTTGTGATCAGCCCCTCGGCCGTCAATTTGCCGGTGAATAATGAAAGGTTCCGCAGGGTGGGGCTGGTTGTTCGAAACGAGGTGGAGCATGAGGCGAAGAAGAGCAAAGAGGGGGGTTTTGCGCCGCCGAACACTATGAAAAAAGTATGCGTCATGCTGTCCGGATCGGTGTTCGCCTCGAAATTGGAGGGGGCGCTTAACAGATTGCCGTATGAAGTTGACGTGGTGGGAAGGGAAGGCGCGTCCGAGGGCGCCGTCAAATATCATGGAAAGCTGCTCAACAGCGTCCCGATGCTCGCCAGCGCGGACATCCTTGTGATCAACGGCGGATTTTCCGCCGTCAGCGAAGCGCTGGCCCTGAACAAGCCGACAATTATCATCCCGGTCCCCGGCCACGCGGAGCAATATATCAATGGGACGATCATAGAGAAACTGGGCAGGGGATTCATCGCCAGGGAAACGGATGTCGTCGAACTTTTGGCGCGGCTTCACAATTCAAATTCCTGGGGCGCCATAAAGCCGTGGGGTCCCCATATCGGGATAGATGGCGCGGCGCAAGCGGCGTCGGAAATTTTGAAATTCCATGACCAGCGCAAGCTTCTGGGCCGCTGATTAAAGCCTGCCGCGCAACCCGCCGATTCCATATCTCCGGCGCTTTGATTCCTTGTTAATGCCGTTTTGGGATCGCTCAAAATGCTTGCATGCGGCGAAAATAGAGAATAAAATTCAATTTTTGCCGGAGCGGGGAACCTCCGGTTTTCACCAACATACCCGAGGCCCTGATGGTTATAAGCAAGTTTGTCACCGACGATGGTATCGTGATTTTCAGGTTGAGCGGAAAGCTCATTTCATCGACCTTGGACAAGCTCAAGACCACGCTTGATGGCGCCCTGACAGAGGATGGGTGCAAGATCGTGATCAATTTAAGGCAGGTCAATATCATGGACTCGGTCGCCGTCGGCCTTTTGATCAGCCGGTTTAAGACAGCCGGAAAGAAAAAGGGGTTTCTCAAGTTCTGCGAGTTGCAGCCATCCATCAAAAAATTAATGAGCCTCGCCGACCTGGACAAGTGGCTGGAGATATACGAAATGGAAGAAGAGGCTGTGGCCTCTATGCGCGTTACGGCCTGAATCAATCTCCAATCCACCCGATCCAGTGTCTTAAATCAAGACGCCATTGTGATCGGTTACACTACATCAATAACGCCCGCCATTAACTTAGCCAACAAATAAACAATTGTTATTCAAATAGATAACAATATGGCACGGCTGTTGCAATATTCTTTGCCATGCAACAGTTTGAGGGAAAATAAAATGTCGAAGAATGGTTTGGAAATGGCGGTGAAGGTGTTCGGGATAGCCTCTGTGATCACGATCAACCTGGCGATCGCTTACATAGTAAAAATGGCCTTTATCGGCTAATCGTTGAGTCTGGCCGGGATTAGATATTCGTCCGGGCAGTTACAGAGCCTTTCAAAGACCGTCCGTCTTGTTCCCCTCTCAATTCCCCTCAAGGCGGACGGTTTCTTTTTATAAAAGCTAGATCGCCTCGTCCCCCCGCTCTCCCGTCCTGATCCTCACTATCTCCTCCACAGGGATGACGAATATCTTTCCGTCGCCTATCCTGCCTGTGTGGGCGGAAGATGATATGGCGTTGACCACCTCCTCGACCATGTCATCGCTGATGACTATCTCAAGCCTGATCTTCGGCAGGAAGTCCACCACATACTCGGCGCCCCTGTAAAGCTCCGTATGGCCCTTCTGGCGGCCGAATCCCTTCACCTCGGTGACAGTGAGGCCGTGGACGCCAACTTCGTTTAACTTGTCCTTTACTTCATCGAGCTTGAACGGTTTTATGATCGCTTCGATTTTTTTCACGTGCCTGCGCCCTCGTCAACTGGTTGGTCCTGGCCCGGGTCTTAAGCTCCGGGCCGATTTAATATTGTCTTGCGATTTCCAATTATACCGGAATTAACAGTTCAAGCCATGCGGTCAAAGTCCTTTTTCCGTTAAAAAGCAAGGCATGGGTCAGCCAAGGGTGGCTCCACGCAGACGGTAAATGATACCGTCGGTCATTTCCCTGTCGAAAACCAGCGTTCCCTTTACTGTCACCGGATCCTGGGTGTATGCCATCGCTTCCACCGGCTCCACGAACACCATGGCGTCCGGGCCGGATGGGGGGCAGAAAAAGCATGAAGGGGCGTATTTAGAGACTATCAGGCGCTTAATGCGGGTTCCGGGCTCCATGGGTGTGATAAAGCCGGTCACTTTCACCAGGGCGCCGTTGAGGGCCAGCACACTTTTGTCCGCCTCAACGCTGAATATCCGGTTCTGCTCGGTGACGTAGTTTATTTTGACTTTGGCCAGCGTTTCCCATGGGACGGAGCCCGCCGCAAGGTTACCAAGGTGCCGCCCGGGCATGAGCGCCGCATGCTCTTTTACTGTGACCCAGGGGACGATGAAGAATAGAACAGCCAGCAAGATCAGGCTTGCGATGTCCCGTTTTAGCGGTTTTCCGGCTCCTTCTTTCATAAAAAGACGCCGGAGTATCGTTAGCAATCTGTCCACAGTTCACTCCGTTTCGGAAAGGGTTTCCGCCACGTCGGTGGAATAGGCATGGAACGCCGGAATCAGCGAAGCCAAAAGGCCCGTGGCGCCCGTTATCGCCGCAAGATAAAGATCATTCATGGTTAAAACCGGCAGGTCTAACGCCAACTGGCGGGTTCTATCAAGCCAAATCCCGGCCGCCGCCGCCGCCGTATGGCCAAGGAAAAGGCCAGCCACAATTCCCAGGGCGGTGATGATAAGACCTTCCAGAATGATGTGGGCAAACAGCTTTGCCCGGGAGGCGCCAAGAAGGCGCATTATGGCCAGATCGCGCCGGCGCTCCTTCATGGCGCTGTACAGGGCCAGGAACACTCCAAGCCCGGCGGTCACGATCAACGTATAGAAAAAGCCTTTCATCACCTCCATTCCGGACCCGAGGACGGCCATGATCCTTGCAGTCTCGAACGCGGGAGATGCGGCCTGTAATTGACCGATTGCGTTTATTTTGCGTGGAAAGGAAAGAGCCGCCATAGGCGTGGAGTATGTGACCAGCAAGGCGGTAATCTCACTTTCGCCGGCCGCATGGCTTTTGTGGACCTCCCACACGCTTTCAAGAGAAGTGAGAATAAGCCTGTCCAGCACCGATCCGGTGGGCTCAAGAATCCCCACAACTGTATATGACATTTCCGCGTGGGTTTCCATGGCCGCTGTAACGCCATGGGCTCCAGCAAAGCTGCCGCCGGTCTTAAGCCCTGTTTCCCGCGCAACCCTGGCTCCGATCACAGCTTCCATCGGCGCGGCCCAGAGTTTGCCCGAGGCCAGGCGCGCTCCGTATTTATTTGGATACTCTGCCGTAGTCCCCACAATCCGGAAACTTTCAAAACTGTCTCCCAGGGAAACAGGTATGGCTGAGGCGACTTCGGGGCTTTTGGCCACACTCTCGGAAAGGGAGAGGGGGATATTGCCGGTGGGCATGTCCATCTGGTAAACGGCCGACAGCACAAGCTGGGCCGGGCTTCCTTTTGCGCCAACAACAAGGTCAATCCCGCCGGAGTCTTTTACAAGCCTCCCCTCCGCCTGGCCCAGCAGGGCCATCGCCGCGGTAATCCCCGCCACTCCCGCCGCCATCAGGAACGAATAAAGCAGGGAGGAGAATGCCTTGCGCCGGATGTATATCAGGCTTATCCGAAACAGGTTCATCCGGCTCCAAGCTCCAGCTTGTTGTGAAAAGCGGGCTTCACCCTCATGTCGTGAGTGGCCACAATGAGCGTGGCCCCGTTCCGGCGGGCCGTTTCCAAAAGCAACTCCAAGGCAGCGCCGCAGTTGCGCTCGTCCAGGCTGGAAGTCGGCTCGTCGGCAAGGATGATTTTGGGCCTGTTGACCACCGCCCGCGCCACCGCCGCACGCTGCGCCTGGCCGGCGCTTAATTGCGACGGGAGGGCGTTGGCCTTATCCTGTATCCCCATGCTTTGAAGAATGTCCATGGCGCGCGCGCGATCTCGCTTCAATCCGGCCATATACTGCGCCAACAGGAGGTTTTCCAACACGGTCATGGCGCCAACAAGGCATCGCCCCTGGAATACGATGCCTATATTTTTGCCACGAAACAGGTCCATCCGCGCGGCGGGCATTTTTGTTATGTCCTCCCCGGCGACGGTCAAAACGCCGGACTCCGGTTTTAGAAGCCCGGCGATAACATGCAGCAACGTGGTTTTACCGCATCCGGAAGGGCCGAGCACAGCCCAGTGTTCACCTGGCTTGACGTTCCATTCCGGCAAGTTCAGGACAGGCGAGCCGCCTCGGGTGACGTTAAGATTGTTTATCGCTATCATTGCTGTTATATGACAGAGCGCCGAATATATTTAATAATTTCAAGACGGCGAAACCACTTGTTGGCGAATGGGAAAAATGCCTTTTCTCTGGCTCGGCTTATTTCCACGGGTATTTGTCAAAATAATGCCTAAGCTGCTTTTTTAGAAACCGTTTCCCGGAACCGCTTTTTAAGAATAATTCCCTCGATTTTGCGTCTTTCTCCATTATATAAGCTTCGTAATATACAAGATTGAGCGGCCTTCGGTCCTTTGTGGAAGCAACTTTTCCTTGTTCATGGTATTTGATTCGTTCATTAAGGTCACCACTAACGCCCGTGTAAATCCCACCATCCTTACCACTATGCAGCACATAAACGTAAAACATGTCGTGGCGCCGGATTAAGATGTTATATCGGCAAGCTTACCAGCATGACGTGGCCCCGTAAAGTCAGCCTGCGGCCGACCACGGGGCTCACGTAAAATGGCTCGATTGACGGAATTAATAAATGGTTTTGTACAAGGTGGCGTAGCCACGTGATGGCGAACATAAGTGAGCCATTTTACGTGGTGCGCCCGGCAGGAGTCGAACCTGCGGCCTTCAGAGCCGGAGTCTGACGCTCTATCCTCTGAGCTACGGGCGCCAAAAGAATAACGATTCTAGCACATGGCGGGCACGCGGGCAAAAAACGGCTTAAACCTGATTGAAATAAAAAGCTTATCCGAATAGAATGAACGTCACGAACTTAAGTTAGGACCATTGAAAAGGGGATTCGTTGAACTTTAAGTTTTCGGCTTGCGGCGTCAATTCAAACCGATGGCGGTTTGTTTCATTAGCAGCTCTGTTGGCGTTGCCGTTTCTTCTGATGGCCCCCTTGGCCACTCATGCCCTTTCGCTCGGAAAAATCCGGGTCACAGGTTCCACAACCAACCAGTTCAAGGCTGAAATCCCCGTGCAAAGCGATGGCAAGGGGGGGCTGGTGGTGTCGCTTGGCTCGGAAGCGGACTACCGCAGGTTGAGACTTGTCCGCCCGCAGTTTTTGGACAACCTTCATATTCAGGTGGCGGACCACCCTTCAAATCCCGGCCAGAAGATAATCTATATCACGAGCCCCGATCCGATATATCAGCCCTCGTTCAACCTTATCGTAAAGGCGTTCATGAGCGGCGGTCAGATAATGGAGAGCTATTTCCTGGCCCTGGATTTCCAGAAAAACCTTTCGCTTGAGATGGCCTCCGGAAAAGACGAGGACAAGGCCGGAGTCCAGCGGGCCGCAAGCGGGCTTGAGGCGGGGAGTGAGGCGGGAAGTTCCGCGGAGTTGGACAAGATAAGGCTTGAAGAAATGGAAGCGTCCCGCCGCGAGGACAGGATACGGTCCGCGCTCAAAGGGGAGCAGCCCGCCGCCCAAACTCCTCCTGCAGCCGCTGAACCAAAGCAGCCGGCTTCCAAGCCGGAACCTGCTGTAAAAGCTGAATCGACCGCCATGGCGGACATAAAATCAAGCGAGGAGTCCGCCAGCGCCAGGCAGTACATAACTTCAACAGAGCAACCAGCGCCGCAAGCCGCTCCGGCCAAGAGCGAAGAGCCCATAGAGATAGTTATCAAGGGGGACGAAACGCAGGTGAAAAAACCTTCCGGTGAGGTGGTTACCAGCGTTGAGCCGTCCCCTGCCCCGTCAAAGCCGGTTGCTGTCGAAGGGGGATCGTACACTGTGGCGGGCGGGGACACGATGTTCAAAGTCGCCCACAAGATCGGCGTAAGCCAGGTTGGCGTGAACAAATATGTTGTCGCCCTATGGAAGAAAAACAAAAAGAGCTTTATACGCGGCAACATCCACGGGCTGAAAAAGGACGCAAAGTTGGATTACACCGGAGTGGAGGAAGAGGCGGAGTCCATATCCAACCATGAGGCCAACAAGGCGTTAAACGAACAATGGTCCGAATGGAAAGCCATCGGCCTTGTGAAAATCGCCGCCGCCGCCAAACCGAAGGAACCGGAGAAGAAAGAAAAGAAACCGGCCTCGGAGGTCCATGCGGCCGTTCCGGCGCAAAAACCCGCCGGGCAGCCCAAGCCAGTTAAAACGGAAACACCAGCCGCTCCGCCTTCTCCCGCCAATGGTGTCATGAAAACCCTTGCGGCATGGAAGAAGTCCGCCGGGTTGACCAAAGATGGTGACGTTGTGGACATTGTCGGCATCAAGACCGTGGACGGTGGCGCGATTGAAGTGAAGATAGTCAAGCGAACCGGCAAGGGAGCCTTTCAGTCAACCTTGTCGCTCAAGGGCGAAAGCGGCTCTTTCAAGGTTGAGAAAGAGGAAGAAGCCGCCGTCAAGACCAAACCGGCGCAGGCCAAACCTGCCAGGGGCAGGCCTTACACCGTGCATGTGGCCTCCTTCAAGGACTCTGATTCGGCCAAGGGGATGGCCCAGTTCCTGCGCGGCAAGGGGTACAACGCGTATGACATAACAAGCTTTGTTCCGGGGGCCGGCGGGCTTTACCGTGTGGCTGTGGACAGGTTCGCGTCGTACGCCGAGGCG
The DNA here is from genome assembly GCA_016235255.1 of Nitrospinota bacterium. Taxonomy (NCBI): domain Bacteria; kingdom Pseudomonadati; phylum Nitrospinota; species Nitrospinota bacterium. The sequence continues at coordinate 44,686 of JACRLM010000054.1, forward strand.
AAGGAATTTTCCGGAAAGCTTGTGGAAGCCAAGATAGCCAGATCGGGCAAGATATTGAAACTGCCATATGCCGCCAGCGTTGGCGGATACAAGAGCGGCGAAGAAGCGGCCAAAAAGACTGGTGAACTGTCCTCAAAAGGATACTCCGCCTATACGGTGCAGGAAGCAGCCGGAGGGGCGTCTGTGATGATCGGTGCGTTCGACTCGGAGTCCGCCGCCAGTGAAGCCGCGGAGAAGCTGGCTTCAAATGATTTTTCATTATCCGTAGTCCAGCCGTAAAGTCTGTAGTAGAATCCCCGCTTTACCGTTTAACCTTTGGATTTGAATTCATAAATGACAAGAGTCAATCCCTTTAGGGGAGTGCGTTACAACCTGGAAAAAATCAAAGCGGCCGACGTGCTGGCTCCGCCGTATGATGTGATATCGCCCGACGCGCAAAGGGCCTTTTACGAAAAGAGCGACAGGAACGTGGTCCGCCTCATTCTTGGGATAGAGAATGAGACCGACACCCAGACAAACAACCGCTATACCCGCTCTTCGATGTTCCTGGCCAAGTGGCTGGCCGACGGCACATTGGCCCGCGACCCGAAGCCTGCGCTGTATCTGTACGCCCAGGACTACGAAGTGGAAGGGGAAAAGACGCGCCGGACCGGGTTCATTTGCAGGAGGCTCATCGAGCCTTTGGGGGTCTCCATTTTCCCCCACGAGCGCACCTTGTCGGGGCCGAAGACGGACAGACTCAATCTCACACGCGCGTGCCAGATGAATTTTTCGCCGGTGTTCGGGCTTTATTCAGACCCGGCCCGGACCCTGGACGGAATATGGGCGGGCATAATCTCCAATGAGACTCCGGACATCGACGTCACCGACGATGAAGGGGTCCGCCACGCCATGTGGACGGTGGCGGACGTGAAGATCATCCACAAGGCGCAGGAATTTCTTGAGGACAAACCTGTGGTGATAGCCGACGGCCACCACCGGTACGAGACCGCGTTAAACTACAGGAATGAGCGGCGCGCCGCCGAGAATCCCAGCGGAGTGACGGAATACGACTGCGCCCTGATGTACCTGTCCAATTCGTGCGGCGAGGGCTTTACGGTGCTGCCGACGCACAGGGTGGTCAAGGAGGTAAAAATCGCGGACATGCAAAGCCTGCTTGGAAAAATGAGAAAGTATTTCGCGATAGAGGAGGCTCCTCTTTCCAAGGACAAGCTGGCGGAATTCACCCACGCGCTGGCTTTGGCCGGCAAGGGCGCTCCCGCCTTCGGCATGATCGCCCCTGGGGGGAAGATATACACCTTGAAGCTTGATCTGGACAAGTATATGAAAGAGACGTCTTCATCCGGCGTCGCCTCGATTTTAAGGACGCTGGACGTATCCGTTCTCCAGGAGCTTGTGTTTGAAAACATCCTGGGCATAAGCAAGGAGGCTGTTGCGGACAAGAAGACCGTGGGCTACACCATCCACGCCGCCGAGGCGGCGGGGCTTGTGGAATCTGGCGCCGCGAAACTTGCGTTCCTGCTCAACCCGGCGGATGTGGACATGGTGATAAAGGTGGCCACATCCGGCAGCGTGATGCCCCAGAAGTCCACATACTTTTATCCGAAACTCATATCCGGGCTCGTGATGAACCCGCTGCGTTGATGAAAGTCATCCGAGCGGATTTTATAAAATCAGCCGTAAAGCCGGGGCAGTACCCATCCCTGACGCTGCCGGAAGTGGCGTTTGCAGGCAGGTCCAACGTGGGCAAATCGTCGCTGATAAACTCGCTCACCGGGCGCAAGGGGCTTGTGAAGGTGAGCAAGACCCCCGGCAAGACGCAGTTGCTCAATTTCTTTAAAATCAACGACGCGCTGACCCTGGTGGACATGCCCGGGTACGGATTCGCCAACGTTCCGGAAAAAACGAAGGAAAGCTGGGGCGAGATGGTTGAAACATACCTTAAGAACCGGGATCAGCTAAAATGCGTCGTGTCGCTCCTTGATTGCCGCCGCGTCCCGAATGAGGACGACATCCAGCTTCTGACATGGCTGCGCCACTACGAAGTTCCGACGGTCATCGTTTTCACAAAGATAGACAAGATACCCAAGACGCACAGGATCAGGTTCGTCCGGGAAGCGATGGCGCCTCTCACGGAAGTGACCGGCGGGGCGGCGAAGCCGGTGATGTATTCATCCCTTTCCGGCGAAGGGAAACGGGAACTGTGGATCGCCATTGAAACACTGTCGAGACTCAGGAAACACCCAGGCTAGACCTCGCCCCAGATTATCTCGAAGGGGAAATCGCCCGCGGACATGACGTGCTTTTTCGCCTTTTCATAAATCCCCGCGTCCGTCGTGTTGAAAGAAACTTCGTCGTCCTGCGAAAATCGGAACACGGCCCGTCCACCGGCGCCTATGGCGTAGCAAGTGGTCCCAAGGGCTGTGATCTGGGGTGTGATGATTTTCACGGCGGTGTCCGCCTCGTCTTTTTCCAGGATTATCACGTCCATGCCGCGCCCTCCGCCCGATAGCACATTGAGGGCCGCGGCCTCTTCCTTGGTGACAACTCCGCCTTTCACAAGGCCGGATAAGTCCTCGTCCAGCCATTCGTTGTCGGATGCGTAAAGCATGGCCGGGAAAAGGTCCAGCGCGCTCAGAACGCCGAAGGCGGCGGCCACCATGGCCCGTTCCACCGTGGCGCTCTCCCGGGATGCCGCCTCGAAGACGCCAGTCGAAAGGTCCGGTATGGACAAATTGGCGAAATCAAAGCCTATCGCCGAATCCTCGTCGGCGAAGCGCAATGAACGCCCATCCTCGTCCAATCCAAGGCCGGAGGACTTTATGGAGTTGAAGAACTCTGTCTCGTTTATGAATTTCAAGGATGACTTGGCTCCATTTTACCGTCTCCGCATCCTGATCTTTCCGGGCTCAATTATAATCAGATTTCCCCTGAAATCACTCTCGGCCAGATTGTTCAAAGCGGCGCTTAAGCACTGATTCAATTTTGCCACGGAAATCTCGTTCGGTAAATGAGCTATATTAACCGTCTCATAATAGTATTGACATAAGTGGATATATGCGTTACGCTGTAGTCCATGAAGAATACAGATGGGCGCGGGCTTGATAGTAAGACATTGACGCAGTTGCGCAAGCGGGCTGTGGCCTGTGTGCAGAGC
>JACRLM010000055.1 GCA_016235255.1 Nitrospinota bacterium
AATCCATTCTTCCCTTGCCAGTTTTCCCGTTACCGTTTACTCTTTTCATGTGACCTCCTTGCTTTCCGTTGTTTTCGTTCAAAAACATGGTAGCAGGTGAGGTCATACCTTCGTTTCAACTAAGTTTAGGACACTTTCGAATTGAAAGCCTTAGAATAAACATAGCGTGACAGATGAAATAGACGCGTGAGGAAAGAACGATGACAAGGGTGACTTTGGAACTTCCGGACGAGGTTTTTTCCGCATTACGCAAGACACCTGATGATTTTGGCCGGGAATTGCGGCTAGCCGCTGCCATACACTGGTATTCACGCGGTGAAATATCCCAGGAAAAAGCCGCCTATATAGCCGGAGTGGACAGGACAGATTTCCTTATGGCGCTGGCACGTGAAAAAACGGATGTCTTTGCGGTGGATTTGAACGAATTGCGAAAAGAAATCAGCCGTGCCTGACGCCGCTGTGGTGAACGCCTCACCACTTATATTTCTCTCCCGCGCCGGGTTGGTTGATTTGCTCAAACAGGCTGGTTCAAGGATATTTGTGCCAGGATCGGTCCTCGTGGAAATAAAACAGAGGGGTGCAAACGATCCGGCGGCGCAAGCGCTGGCCAGGAATGAATGGCTGACGAGCCTGACCCTCACTTCAATTCCTCAAATCATCCAGTCATGGGACTTGGGCCCCGGAGAATCCGCCGTCCTGGCATACGCATACAACAACCCTGGCGTGATCGCTGTCATTGACGATCTTTGCGCCCGCCGTTGCGCTGTCACACTCAACATCAATGTTATTGGGACATTGGGACTAGTGTTGATAGCGAAAAGGCGAGGTGTTATTCCACTTGCCCGTCCTGTGATGGACAACCTTCGCCAAACAGGGATGTATCTGTCCAGATCAACAATGGATCAGGCGCTTGCCCTGGTGGGGGAATAATAATCAGGTTGTTGATAAATGCAATTATTTAACGACGATCTGACCGAGACATCCTTCATCGGCCGCTACCGGATGATAGAAAAACTTGGGGCCGGGGCCATGGGGGTGGTGTTCAAATGCCATGACGCTGAGCTGGACCGGGACGTGGCGGTGAAGACCATCATCATTCCCCGGGACGTGCTTTCGCAGGAGGACGAACAGCGGCTGCGCACCTTCTCCATGGAGGCGCGCATCGCCGCAATACTCTCCCACCCGAATATCACCGCCATATACGACATCGGCTCCCACCAGGACACCCGCTATTTCGTGATGGAATATGTGGAGGGGACGTCCCTGCTCGACCTTGTCCGCAGCGGGGAGGCGATGGGGCTGGACGACAAGCTGCGGCTGGTCTCTTCCATCGCGCGGGCCATGAACTACGCCCACAAGCGCAAGGTGGTGCACAGGGACATAAAACCGGCCAACATCATGATAAGCGCCGCGGGGGAGCCGAAGATAATGGACTTTGGCATCGCAAAGCTCCACGGCGGATCGCTTATCGGGATAGACGAGATGAACGCCATGTTCGGTTCGCCGCAATACATGTCCCCGGAGCAGATACGGGGGGGCGACGTGGGCCCCGCGTCGGACATATTCAGCCTTGGGGTCACCACCTACGAGTTTGTGACCGGCAGGCGCCCTTTCTCCGGCGATTCGCTGGAGAACATCCTCATGGCGGTGCTTTCGGCCGATCCGCCGCCGCCGAGCGTCCTTGATCCGAACATCCCCAAGGAGCTGGACGAGATAGTGATGAAGGCGATGGAGAAAGACCCGGAAAGGCGCTTTGGCAACGCCGGGGCCTTTTCCGACGCGGTGGAGCTTTTGATAAACAAGCTTGAAAGGACCTCCGAGGCCAACCGCCAGAAGGCCATGGCAAACAAGCAGGTGATCCACTGGTTAAAGTCGCAATACCTGCTTTTTTCCGATTTCGAGGACGAGGAGATCGTGGAGATATTCAAGCTGGCCGGGCGCGAATCGTACAAGGCCGGGGACGTCATCTTCAAGGAAGGAACGGCCGGCAACCGCATGTTCGTTATAGTGGAAGGGGCGGTGCAGATTATCAAGGGGGCGCCCTCCGGCGATGAGAGCGTGGAGATGGTGACGCTGCGGCCCGGCGGATGTTTCGGAGAGATGGCGATAATAGACGGCTCACCACGCTCGGCAACCGCCATGGCGGCGGAGGACGTGGCGCTCATATCAATCAACGAGGCTGTGCTTCGGATAAAGAATCCCGAGTTGTGCGTGAAGCTTTATAAGAACCTTGCCTCCATCATCGCCGATAACCTGCGCAAGACGTCGGAAATGGTGTACAGGAAGACGGCAAAGAAGGCGGGCGGTTAAAAGCAATTCGTTTTCAATATTTCCCGGAAAACGCATATATCGTATCCCGATATATGATATACTCCACTCATGATCCGCAATCTGGCCGGGAAGATGACGCAGGATATTTATGACGGGGCCGAAAGCCGCCATGCCCGCAAGCTCCCCAAGCAGTTGCATGAAAAAGCAAGGCGCCTGCTCGACCAGATCAACGCCGCGCCGTCCGTGGAGTTTTTAAGGATACCGCCATCGAACCGATTGGAGAAATTGCGGGGAGAAAGGGGGGGCCATTGGAGCCTGCGGATTAATGACCAATGGCGAATCGTTTTCCAATGGGAAGGCGATGACGCGTTGAATGTGGAAATACTGGACTATCACTAGGAGAAATGGAGATGCTGCCGAAAAAACGGCCGCCCACGCATCCAGGCGAAATGCTGTTGAAAGAGTTTCTTGAGCCGATGCGCATTACCCAGGTGGAGCTTGCCCGCCATTTAAAGTGGCCCTACGCCCGCCTGAACGAGATCGTAAACGGCAAACGCGGCGTTTCCGCTGGCACGGCCCTTGCCCTTGGGGAAACGTTCCGGACCGGGCCGGAATTTTGGTTAAATCTCCAGCGCGATTGGGATTTATGGCATGCGGAAAAGATGCATGTGAAATATGCGCCATTGGCCAAGGCTGGTTGAGATGATGCGGTAGCGTAGACTTTCCTTGTCATCCCGGCCAAGCGCAACGCGAGCCGGGATCAGGACTTTAAGACCGCGATCCCGTAAAGCCGCGCGCGCCTTCCGGGATGACAACCGCTCCCCTCCCCTGTAAAATCCATTCCATGGACAACGTGAATACCCAGACCTTCGTCACCTCCAGTGAATCGCAGACCCGCGCCTTGGGCGCCCGGATCGCCAGATCGTTAAAAGCTGGCGATGTTGTTCTTATCGAAGGGGACCTGGGAGCGGGCAAGACCGTCATCACGCAAGGTATCTGCGCGGGGCTTGGGATATCGGAAAATATCCCGGTGCGCTCCCCCACTTTCACGCTGATCCACGAATATCCCCACGATCCGCCGGTCCGTCATGCCGATCTATACCGGCTCGACGACGGCGCGGAAGCGGAGAACATCGGCCTTTTCGACGATACCGCGTCCCGCATCACCATCATCGAATGGGCGGAAAAGCTCCCGCCGGAGATGAAACATGGCGCCATCACCATAAAGATCGAGCCTTTGTCCGAGAACGAGAGAAAAATTATGTTGAGCGCTCCCGCCGCAGCTCTTGATATAATCAACACCGCAAATGGAACGACATGAAACGGCCGCCAAACCGCGCGGCGCAAGCAAAGACCGGCGGCCGGCAGGATGAGGGCCGCTATTTTTGTTTCGCTGGCCGTGGCGATTGCCCTGGTGGGCTATTTCTATATGGAATCCGGCCAGCCGGGAGGATCAAAACGCTCCGGCATCTCGGTGTCGGACGAGAAGATAACGCTGGAAGGCGTCCACCTGATCCAGAAAAAGGACAATGTGAGGGAACTGGAGCTTGTGGCCGAGTCCGCCGCCATCGCCATTGACGAGTCTTACACCGATTTGAAAAAATTCACCGTCGTCTCATACTCGGAAAAGAGCGGGAAACTGACGATGAACGCGGAAAATGGAAAGATGATAAACGCGACGAAGGATGTGACCGCCTCCGGAGGGGTGCTTTTCCGGCAGGAGTCGGGCGCGGCGCTTATCACGGACAACGTGAACTGGTCCAACTCCGCCAGGGAAATCAGGACGGAGGACGAGGTGCGGGTGTTCGGCGGCAATTTCATATTGACCGGCAAAGGGATGGTGGTCCATCTGGACGAGGAAAAGGTTGAAGTGCTGTCAAACATAAACGCAACATTCTATGAAGATGAAAAGAAGTAAGACGCATCGGTTGTGGACTGTTATGGCGCTTGCGGCGTTGATCGGCGCCATGGCGCAAAACGCCTACGCCGTGAGCGGCGATAAAGGGACGGCCCAGACCGCAAAGGAAGAGGCGGAGGACAAGAAAGCGCCGCTTCAAGTAACTTCTGAACGGATGCTTTCGGACAATAAAAACAATACGATATCATTCTTCGGTTCAGTCGTCGCCATAAAGGGAAAATTGAAGGTGGAAGCTGACGAAATGCGCGTTCTTTCCTACGAAAACCAGAATGAGATGCGCGAGATGGAAGCCACCGGCTCGGTGAAAATCACCCATAAGGACAAGGTGGCCGTGGGCGAAAAGGCGAATTATTACGCGGACTCGCGCACACTGGTATTGACCGGGAACCCAGTCCTCACCCAGGGCAAAAATGTGGCCCGGGGGGAAAAGGTCGTATATTATTTCAACCGGGAGGACATGGAGATTTTCAGCGGCGACAGGACGCAGGCCACAATCATCCTGTTCCAGAAGGAAGAAGACGAATCCAAATCTCAAAAGCAATCCGCCGCTGAATCCGGAGCCAAAAAGTGACCAAGATCCTTCGGGCAGACAACCTGACCAAGACATACAAAGGACGCCGCGTGGTGGACGATGTTTCGTTCACCATGACCAACCGGGACATCGTTGGCCTGCTCGGCCCAAACGGCGCGGGGAAGACCACCACGTTTTACATGGTGGTGGGGCTGATCCGCGCGGACCAAGGCTCCGTCCATATGGACGGCAAGGAGATGACCCACCTGCCGATGTACCAGCGGGCGCGCAATGGTATCGGTTATCTGCCGCAGGAGCCTTCGGTGTTCCGCAAACTGACGGTATATGAAAACGTCATCTCCATTCTCGAAACCTTGCCTTTGAGCCGCTTTGACCGGGAGAAACGGGCAAAGGAGCTTCTGGACGAATTCGGCATCCTTCATCTGTCAAACCATGTGGCCCTTTCCCTCTCCGGGGGCGAGCGTCGCAGGCTGGAGATCGCCCGGGCGTTATGCTCGGAGCCGTCATTCATCCTGCTGGACGAACCTTTCGCCGGGATAGACCCCATCGCCGTGGCGGACATTCAGGACGTGGTTCTTAAACTGCGCGAACGGGGGATCGGCATACTCATCACAGACCATAACGTGCGCGACACGCTGGGGATAACCGACCGGGCCTATATTCTTAGCGAGGGGCGGATAATCGAGGAAGGGACACCCGAAAAGATCGCCGCCAGCGAACAGGCCAGAAATATCTATCTTGGCAAGAATTTTTCGCTAAAATAGAGACACGAAGCAATTAACGTTCCTAAATATCGGATAGAGGGAATCCCGTGGGAATTGAAATGAAACTGCAGATGCGCCTGGCGCAACGGCTTGTGATGACGCCGATGCTGCAACAGGCCATCAAGCTTTTGCCTATGACCAGGCTGGAGCTTGTGCAGGCGATACGGGCGGAACTCGAAGAAAATCCGCTTCTTGAAGAACTTGCGGAGCAGGAGCAGGAACAGGAGCAGACCCCCGAAGAAGATAGGGCCGAAGCCGCCGCCGATACCGCCGAAGCCGCCGAGGAGCTCAAATCCGAACCGGCTGAAAAGCTTTATGAAGAACAGACCAATCTTGGGGACACGAAACAGACCCCTGAGAAAGATGACATAGACTGGGACGCTTACATGCAGTCGGACCTGTATGAGGGGGGCTCTGGCGACGGTTATGTGGAGCGGCCCAGCATCGAAAATACCCTGCGGCAGAAAGACGGTCTGGAATTCCACCTGATGTGGCAGCTTAACTGCTCGGCCTTTTCGGAAGAGGAGAAAAGGCTTGGCACGACAATCATCGGTAACATAAACAACGAAGGGTATCTGGAAGAGACCATAGAGGCGCTGGCGGCGGAGGCGCAGGTCTCCACGGACGATATCGAGGACGCGCTCACGCTGATCCAGAGTTTCGATCCCCCAGGCGTTGGCGCCCGCAACCTGCGGGAATGCCTTCTGCTCCAGGCGCACGCCGCCCGGCTGAAAGGTACATTGGTGGAAAAACTTATCCTCGACCACCTGGCAAACCTGGACGAGCGCAACTTCCCGAAGATAGCAAGGATCGAAGACATGGAGGTGGAGGACGTGGTGGAGGCGGTGCGGGCCATCAGGGAGTTTGACCCGAAGCCCGGGCTCCAGTTCAATCCCGAGGAGGCGCATTACATAACGCCGGACATTTTCGTGGTGAAGGTGGACGACGACTATCAGGTGTTCCTCAACGACGACGGCATCCCCAGGCTGCGGATAAACCAGTATTACCAGTCCATTCTTAAAAACAAGAGCGAGGAGCAGAAGACCACCCGCGAATATGTGGAGAACAAGTTCCGCTCGGCCCTCTGGCTTATCAAGAGCATCGAACAGCGCCGCCAGACGATGCTAAAGGTGGGCAGATCTATCGTGAAATTCCAGAAAGAGTTCCTGGACAAGGGGATCAACTATCTTAAGCCGTTGATATTAAAGGACGTGGCAGAGGACATCGGGATGCACGAGTCCACCATAAGCCGCGTGACCACCAACAAGTATATCCACACGGCGCAGGGGCTTTTCGAGCTTAAGTTCTTTTTCCATTCGGCGGTGGGCTCTTTCCTGGGCAACGACATGTCCAGCGTCCGGGTGAAGGAAATGATACGCAAGCTGGTCAAGGAGGAGGACTCGGCAAAGCCGTTGACGGACGACCAGATAGTCAAGCTGCTGGAAAGCAAGGATGTGAAAATAGCGCGGCGCACGGTGACCAAGTACCGGAAGGAGCTTATGATCCTTTCCACTTCCAAGCGCCGCAAGTTATTCATGTAATACGTATTTCTATTTGGAGATTTTGAAGTCATGCAGATAACAATCACAGGCCACAACATAGACGTAACGCCAGCCCTCCGGGACTATACCGAAGAGAAAGTCGCAAAGGTGCGGCGTTATCTTAACACCACGCTAAAGGCGCACGTCATCCTCAAGGTGGAGAAGCTGACGCACATAGCCGAAGTGACGATCCACGCCAACAAGGTGGACCTGCATGGGGCGGACAAGAACGAGAACATGTACGCCGCCATAGACAGCGTGATGGACAAGATAGACCGGCAGGCCAAAAAGTTCAAGGAGAAGACCCGCGACAAGAAAGGCGGGGGGGCGCAGGCCTCCGCGAAAGCCGGCGAAGGGGAAGAGGAATAGGCGGAATCAGGGCCCTGCAGGCGAAGCTCCATTATGAGGATAACGGACATCCTGCGGCGCGAAAACTGCGCCGGGCTCCTCTCCTCGCATGGCAAGCAAGGAGTTATAAAGGAGCTTTGCGGGCTTCTTGAGTCCAGCGGCCATACTGATGGGGGAACGGCCGCGCTTGAAAGCGTCATCGGCAGGGAGAACCTTGGCTCCACCGGCGTAGGGGACGGTGTGGCGATACCCCATGCCAAGACATCCGGGGTGAAAAGCGTCGTATGCGCGTTTGGATTATCCCCGGAAGGGGTTGATTTTTATGCCGCTGACGGAAAACCAGTGAAGATTTTCTTCCTGCTTTTGGCGCCGGAGGAGGCTGTGGGGGATCATCTGAAGGCCTTGGCGCGGATCGCCCGTCTTGTCCGGCGTGAAAGTTTCCGGAACAGGATGGAAAGAAACATGGGCGATGCGGGGGCGATTTATGACATCATATCGGAGGAAGACGCTGCCCTGGGTTGACAGATGACAGGGCATGCATGCGGGCTATTACCATAGGATCGGAACCAAACGGCATGAGAATAGGGCACCTTATAATCGCCCACGGGCTTTTAGCGTCGGAGTTTTTAAGCGCCCTGGAATTCATCACGGGCCCGCAATCATCATTCAAGGCGCTGGCGCTAGACCATGCGTTGGACGTGGACAGGGCCAGGGACATCGTCCTTAAGGCGCTGGAAGAAATCAAAGGGGATGAAGGCTCCATCGTGCTGACAGACCTTTTCGGAGGCGCCCCTTCCAACATCGCAATATCGCTCATTGACGAGCGCAAGATAGAAATCGTCGCCGGCATAAACCTGCCATTGCTAATCCACGCGGTTGTATTGGGCGATTCGCTGCCGCTGAAGGAAAAGGCGCTGAAGCTTCGCGACTATGGCAGGTCCAACGTGTTCCTGGCATCCGAGGTGCTGTCCGGCGGAAAATGACCGAGGTTGACGGCGGAATGGAAGAACGGGCGGTGACCATAAGGAACAAATGGGGGATACACGCAAGAAGCGCGTTTGCCATGGTGAAGACCGCCATGGGATTTTCCGCCAGCATTACAGCGGAAAAGGACGGGGTGACGGCGGACTGCAAACAGGTGGCCGACCTGCTCACGTTGACGGCGGCATGCGGGGACACTGTGGTGATAAAGGCCAGCGGGGCGGACAAGGCTGCCGCCCTGGACGCCATTGAAAGCCTGATAGAAGCCAAGTTCGGCGAGGATTGATGGAAGAGGCGGCGAAAACAAAGGACGAGAACATACTCACGGGGATCCCGGCGTCGTCCGGGATCGTGATAGGCAAGGCCTATGTCATAGACCGGCACATGATCTGCGTGCTGGAGCGCGCCCTGGCCGAATCGGAGATCGCCGCGGAGATCAGCCGCTTTCTGGACGCGGTGGACGCAAGCCTCAACGAAATGATCGAACTTGCCGACAAGGCCGCCTCCGAATTCGGCGAAAGCGCCCCCACCTTCATATTCGACGCCCACGCCCAGATACTGCGCGACCAGGCGATGATCCGGGAAGTGGAGGAGATCATCAAGCAGAGGAAATGCAACGCGGAATGGGCACTGAAGATACTGCTGGAGAAGTTCCAGAAGAGTTTCTCGCGGATAAAGGACCACTATTTCCGGGAGCGCTTAAGCGATATAGAGCAGGTGGTAGGCAGGATACAAAGGCACCTGATCCATGAGGACACACAGTCGCTGGCGGGGCTGAAGGACCCGGTGATAATCGTGGCCCACGACCTGAGCCCGGCGGACACGCTGAGCCTTTCCGGGGCCAGAGTCATCGGGTTCGCCACGGACGCCGGGGGAAAGACCTCCCACGCGGGCATCATCGCCTCGTCCATGGACATCCCGGCGGTGGTGGGGCTGAAAAACCTTTCAATGCGTGTGCGCTCCGGCGACCCTGTGATCGTGGACGGCAACAACGGCGAAGTGGTGCACCTGCCAACCAAGGACCAGTTCCTGAAGTACATCAAGCGCCGCCAGCGCTATATTTATTTCGACCGGGAAGTCCACGCCCAAAAACACCTGGAGGCGGTGTCCCGGGACGGGGTGAAAGTGTCGGTGATGGCGAACATAGAATCGTCGCACGACCTTGCGCACCTGGCCGAGCACGGCGCGGACGGCGTTGGGCTATACCGCACAGAATACCTGTACATAAACCGCCTTAAATGGCCGGACGAGGCGGAACAGTTCGCCGATTACATGAAAGTGGCGCAGGCGGTGGGGGCAAACCACGCGGTGATCCGCACGCTGGACATCGGGGGGGACAAAATCGCGCTCACGGGGGAATTCTACGAACCGGAGCCTAACCCCGCGCTGGGCCTCCGGGCGATACGCTATTGCCTGGCCTATCCGGAAGTGTTCCGGATACAGCTGCGGGCGATATTGCGGGCGTCCCACTACGGGCATCTTAAGATAATGTACCCGATGATAACGTCCATCGAGGAGGTGGACGCCGCCAACGCAATCCTTGAAAGCGTGAAAGAAGAGCTTAGAAAAGAAGGCCAGCCCTTCGACGACGGCATCGAGGTGGGGATAATGATAGAGACCCCCTCGTCGGTTGTGATGGCCGAGGAGCTTGCGCGGCGCTGCTCATTTTTCTCCATCGGCACCAACGACCTGATCCAGTACACCATGGCGATAGACCGGGTGAACGAGCGGGTGGCGTACCTGTATCAGCCCTTCTCCCCCGCCATAGTGCGGATGCTGCTCCAGACCGTCCGGGCGGCGGAAAAAGCGGGCATAACCGTTTCCGTGTGCGGCAAGATGGCCGGGGACCCGGCTTCCGCCTTCCTGCTCCTTGGCATGGGGGCCGTGCGGGAGCTTTCCATGGACGTGCACTCCATACCCAAACTGAAAAAACTGATCCGGTCGGTGAGCGTGCGCGAGGCATCCTCCATGGTGGAGCAGGCGCTGACGATGAACGCCACAGACGATATTAGGGACTATGTAAACGCAAGCCTGAAGACCCTCGCCCCCGAGGGGATAGGCGCCACGATCTCCGATAATGGCGACTGACGGACAGGCGAAAACCGAAGGGCCCGGTCACAAGGAAATAATCACCAAGGCCGCCGGCGTTGTGGGCGCCGCCACGCTCGGTTCCCGTGTGCTCGGTTATGTGCGGGACATGCTCGTGGCCCAGCTTTTCGGCGCCACGGTGGCCGCGGACGCCTTTTTCATGGCGTTCCGCATACCAAACCTTCTGCGCCGCCTCACGGCGGAAGGCGCCATGACCGCCGCCTTTGTCCCCACTTACACCTCCGTGATGGAAAAAGACGGTAAAATACGCGCCTTCGCCCTGGCCTGCAACATCATCACCCTTCTTGGGGTGGCGCTCATGGTGTTGTGCGCGATGGGGGTGATATTCTCGCCCTGGCTTGTGAAAGTTCTGGCCCCGGGTTTCACCACATCCCCCCATGCCTTCAACCTGACCATGCTCCTGACACGGATAATGTTCCCGTATCTCCTTTTCGTGTCGGTGGCGGCGGTGATGATGGCGATGTTAAATTCCATGGGGCGGTTTTTCTATCCCGCCGCCGGTTCTTCGCTCCTAAACATCACGATCATAGTGTGCGCCATCACGCTAAAGGACAGGTTCGACGAGCCGACGGTGGCGCTGGCCATCGGCGTCCTGCTCGGCGGGATCGCGCAACTTGCGCTGCAATGGTGGGAGCTTAAGGGGCTTGGATGGAAGTTCGTCCCCTCCTTTAACCTGCATGACGCCGACGCGCGCAAAATGGGGCTTTTGCTATTGCCGGCCACGGCCGGGATGGCGGTGGCGGAGATAAACTCTTTCGTGGACACGCTGGTGGCTTCGTTTTTGCCGGAGGGGAGCGTGTCTTACCTTTATTACGGCAACAGGCTGATGCAGTTCCCGCTCGGGGTGTTCGGCGTTGCGATAGGCGTGGCGGCGCTCCCTTCCATGTCCAGCGAGGTGGCGCGGGGGGGCGCAAAGCTTGTGGAACTTATGTCCCACGCCCTGCGGCTGACGCTGTTCATAGCGTTCCCGGCCACGGTGGGGCTTGTGGCGCTGGCGGGGCCGATAACAAACGTCCTCTTCGAACGAGGCGAATTCACAGAGGCGGCGCGCAACGGCGTGGTGATCGCGACGGTATATTTTTCGCTGGGCCTTTGCGCCTATTCGGGGATAAAAGTGGTTGTGGCGGCCTTTTACGCCCTCAAGGACACGGCCACTCCCACCCGCGTCGCGGTGTATTGCATGCTTCTGAACGTGGCGCTCAACCTTGCGCTGATGGGGCCGATGAAGCATGGAGGGCTGGCGCTGGCCACGTCCATTTCATCCTTTGTCAACGTGGGGTGGCTTTTGTGGATACTGCGCAAAAAGATCGGCCCGCTGGACGGCAGAAGGATAATGTCGTCCACGGTGAAGATGACCGCCGCGTCTATCCTGATGGGGGTGGCGGCGCTGGGATATTCGGCGGCGTTCTTCAGTTACGAGGCGCCACTGGCATCCAGGATCGTCCACCTTGGCTCGGCCATAACCATCGGCATGGTGGTATATTTAGCCTCAGCGCTGGCCATGGGCTGCGGCGAGGCGAAAAGCCTGATGGCGCGTGTTTCGTCCAAACTGGGGATCAAGCGATGATCGCGGTGATACAAAGGGTGAACCGGGCCTCTGTCACGGTGGAGGACCATCTGGCCGGGGCCATCGGGCATGGCCTTTTGATCCTGCTCGGAGCAGCCAGGGGGGATGGCGAACGGGAGGCGCGGTACCTTTGCGACAAGGTGGCCAACCTTCGCATATTCTCCGACTCGGACGGGAAGATGAACCATTCGTTAAAAGATGTGGGGGGCTCTGCCCTTGTGGTCAGCCAGTTCACACTGCTGGGGGACTGGCGCAATGGGCGCAGGCCGGGCTACGAAATGGCCGCTCCCCCCGCCGAAGCCAAGCCGCTTATGGAGATGTTCATCGAGGGCTTGCGGGACCTTGGCGTGAAGGTGGACTCCGGGGTGTTCGGGGCCCATATGAAAGTGAACCTGGAAAACGACGGCCCCGTCACCTTCGTGCTGGACACCGCCGGGATAACCGCTTAACCCACTAAGTGTTTCATACCGAAAGTGTCCTAAACTTAGTTGAAACGAAGGTATGACCTCACCTGCTACCATGTTTTTGAACGAAAACAACGGAAAGCAAGGAGGTCACATGAAAAGAGTAAACGGTAACGGGAAAACTGGCAAGGGAAGAATGGATT
>JACRLM010000056.1 GCA_016235255.1 Nitrospinota bacterium
CCCAGGTTGAGGAAAGTGAGCGGTTATAAACACCTGCCAGAACTGCGTGAGATCATGAAACGGGCTCTGGCGGGGAAGATAATGGTGAAAGCGGCGTGACGGTCATGCCGGGAGTTTCAACTAAAAAAGGGATTGACTCATTCTTGATGTCGAAGGGAAAAAATATTCGGGTAAAAGCCGATTACCATATCGGCGCTCCATTTTCTAAAAATGAGGCTTTGGAACCATGTGGTTACGCGGAAACCATAAAGAATCTGGCCGTTTCAATTAAATAAAACATTCCTTGCGCCACTTCATCGTCTCCCCGCTTGCCGTGTCCGGTGATTCGGTAACCATCACGGGGCAGGACGCGCATCACATACATCACGTGCTGCGGCTTAAAAAGGGGGACGAAATCACTGTCGCCGCGGGCGAACCCGGCCGTCTGCTTTGCGAGGTGGCGCACATCTCAAAAGAAAGCGTAACCGCCACGATCATCGCCAGACTGGCCGAGCTGGAACCGGCCGGGCCAAAAATCATCCTCGCACAGGGACTGCCCAAGGGTAAAAAGATGGACGATATCGTGCGCATGGCATGCGAGCTGGGTGTTGCGGAAATAATCCCTGTGGTCACCCAAAGGTGCGTGGCAAAAATCGGGGACAACGCCGATTCCAAAGTTGAACGCTGGAACGCCGTTTCCATCGCCGCCGCCAAACAGTCCCAGGCAAGCCATGTGACGGCGGTGGCCGGAGCTATGCAAATCGGCGCGCTCCCCTCCCCTTCCGGCTCGAACATCTCCATCGTTTTATGGGAGGAGGAGTCCCGCCCGCTAAAAGAGATACTTCAGACCGCGCCAAAGCCGGACAGCATAACAATCGTCATCGGGCCGGAGGGGGGATTGGCGAAAGATGAAGTCGAATCGCTCAAATCGCGTGGTTTCTCCTGCGCTTCCATCGGCAATAAAATCCTGCGCACCGAGACAGCCGGAGTGGCGGCGGCGTCCATGATTTTGTATCATTACTCATGAGCATGGACAAAGGCCACGTCTCCGGAAAATCGGGCGAAATCCCGCCGTTCATGGTGATGGACGCCATGGAAAAGGCGAAGCTGATGGAGCGGGCCGGGGAGAACATAGTCCACCTGGAGATCGGCGAGCCGGACTTGGACACGCCTGATGTGATAAAGCGGGCAGGCGTCGCGGCGATAAACGAGGGGCGCACAAAATACACCCACAGCCTGGGGCTTATCGAGCTTCGCGAGGCGATCTGCTGGCGGATGAAAAAAGAATACGGCGTCACCGTCGGCCCGGACAGGGTGCTGGTCTCCACCGGCTCGTCGGCGGCGCTGTTCCTTGCGCTGGCGGCGGTGATAGACCCCGGCGACGAGGTGATACTCTCCGATCCGTGCTACGCCTGTTATCCGAATTTCATCACGTTCCTTGGCGGGAAACCTGTGCATGTCCCTGTTCGCGAGGACGATGGTTTCCAGTTTTCGGCTAAAAGTATCAGCGAAAAAATCACCCCCCGCACCCGGGCGATACTTATAAACTCACCGTCCAATCCCACCGGGACGTTGCTTGATGCTGCGGCGATGCGGGAAATAGCCTCGCTCGGCCCCCTTGTGATTTCCGACGAGATATACCATGGCATGGTATATGAGGGCCGGGCGGACACGATATTGAACCATACGGACAACGCTATCGTGATAGACGGATTCTCCAAGCGCCACGCCATGACCGGCTGGCGGCTGGGGCATGCCATCGTCCCGGAGCGCCTCCTGCGCCCCATGCAGAAGATGCAGCAGAACTTTTATATTTCGGCCTGCAGCTTTTCGCAATGGGCGGGGGTGGCGGCCATCCGCCATGGGGACGAAAGCCTGGCCATGATGCGCGACACATTCAATAAGCGCCGCAGGTTCCTGCTGGAACGATTGGGCGAAATCGGCCTTGCGCCAAAATGCGAGCCGAAGGGGGCCTTTTACGCGTTCGTCAACGTTTCCCGGTATTCCAGGGATTCGGCGGCCTTCGCCGATGAAATACTGGAAAAAGCGAAGGTGGCGGTGACGCCCGGTATTGATTTCGGCCCCGGCGGAGAAGGTTTTATAAGATTAAGTTACGCCAATTCCGAGGAACGTATCGGCGAGGGAATCACCAGATTGAAAGCTTTTCTGGATGAATATAACCACAGAGCCACGGAGGCACGGAGAAAGAAATATTAATCTGTGGGATTCAAATGTCCGGATGATCCCGCAACTTCAAGCCAATGCGCCTTTCCGCCGCTAATGACAATGTATTTGTCCGCCGGACACCCCGGCAAGCCACTTTTGAAAAAGAAGAATTATCTCTGCGCCTCTGTGGTGAAAAAATCCTTGTCCACAAAAAAACCATTTTTTATTGACTTCGGAATTAGGCGCTGACATACTTATTAATTCGCGGGGTCGTAGTTCAGTTGGTTAGAACGCCGGCCTGTCACGCCGGAGGTCGCGAGTTCGAGTCTCGTCGGCCCCGCCATTATTTGCGTCCCGCCGCTTCCGGCGGCGGATCGCGCTTCCCCGCCGCCATCCCAAAACCCCCGAAAAACGGCCCAGAGTCCGCTTCCTTCTATTAGAAGCTTAGAGAAGGGATTTATGGTATCCTTTCTGTTCGCTCATGAAGCCTCATGAATGGGTAGTATACCTACCACTTGTTCATGATGCCTTATGAATGGGAAACACCCGTTTATTAAACCGAAACAAAAGGAAGACAGATGGCAGGCAAAGAACTGAAAATTTATTGGACCGAGACCGACGAAGCGCCCATGCTGGCGACTTATTCCCTGCTCCCCATCATCCAGAAATTCACCGGCGGATGCGGCTTTTCCGTGGAACCAGCGGACATATCACTTTCCGGCAGGATACTGGCCAACTTCCCCGAAAACCTGACGGAGGCCCAGCGCATTCCCGATTGGCTAACCCAGTTGGGAAAGCTTGCCGAGACCCCGGAGGCCAACATCATAAAGCTTCCGAACATCAGCGCCTCGGTGCCGCAATTGAAGGCGGCCATAAAGGAGCTGCAGGAAAAGGGCTACAAGATCCCGGACTATCCGGAGAATCCGGCCAACGACGCCGAAAAGGAGATCAAAACTCGCTACGCAAAGGCCCTGGGCAGCGCCGTGAACCCGGTGCTTCGCGAGGGGAATTCCGACCGGCGCGCGGCGGTGGCGGTGAAAGAGTACGCCCGCAAGAACCCGCACAAGATGGGGGCGTGGTCGTCCGGCTCCAAGACGCACGTTTCCACCATGACCGGAGGGGACTTCCGCTCCAATGAAAAATCGGTGACCGTGCCTGAGGCCACATCCGTGAAAATCGAACTGGCGGGCAAGGACGGCAAGACCACCGTGCTAAAGGAGAAACTCTCCCTTAAGGCCGGCGAGGTGATAGACGGGACGTTCATGAGCAAAAAGGCGCTTGTGAAGTTCATCGAGGAACAGGCCGAGGACGCCAAAAAGCAGGGGGTGCTCTTCTCCTTGCACCTGAAGGCCACGATGATGAAGGTGTCCGACCCGGTGATGTTCGGCCACGCGGTGAAGGTGTTCTACAAGGACGTTTTTGAGAAACACGCCGCCGTCATCGCGGAGCTGAAAGTCAATGTCAACAACGGGCTTGGCGACCTGTACGCCAAGATAAAGAGCCTGCCTGCGGACCAGCAGGCGGCCATCGAGGCGGACATAAAGGAGTGCTACAAAAACAGGCCGGCCATCGCCATGGTCAACTCGGACAAGGGGATAACCAACCTCCACGTCCCTTCCGACATCATCATCGACGCTTCCATGCCGGCGATGATACGCGAGTCGGGCAGGATGTGGGGACCGGACGGGAAACTGGCCGACACCAAGGCGGTGATCCCGGACCACAGCTACGCCCCGCTTTACCACGAGACTATCGAACATTGCAAAAAGCACGGCGCTTTCGACCCGCGCACCATGGGCACGGTGCCAAACGTGGGCCTTATGGCGCAAAAGGCGGAAGAGTACGGCTCCCACGACAAGACGTTCGAAATCCCGTCCGACGGCGTTGTGCGGGTGGTGGACGCATCCGGCAAGACGCTCATCGAACACAATGTGGAGGCGGGGGACATCTGGCGCGCCTGCCAGACCAAGGACGCCCCGATCCGCGACTGGGTGAAGCTTGCCGTCACCCGCGCCCGTGCCACCGGCGCACCGGCCATCTTCTGGCTGGACGCGGACCGCGGCCATGACGCGCAGATCATCGAAAAGGTGAAAACGTACCTTAAGGACCACGACACCTCCGGGCTGGACATCCGCATAATGTCCGTTGGCGAGGCCACCCGCCTTTCACTGGAAAGGATGAGGGATGGCAAGGACACCATCTCCGTCACCGGCAACGTGCTGCGCGACTACAACACCGACCTGTTCCCGATCCTCGAGCTTGGCACCAGCGCCAAGATGCTCTCCATCGTGCCGCTTATGAACGGCGGCGGCATGTTCGAGACCGGCGCGGGCGGCTCGGCGCCAAAGCACGTGCAGCAGTTCGTGGAGGCGGGGCACCTTAGGTGGGACTCGCTCGGGGAGTTCCTCGCCCTTGCCGAATCGCTGGACCACATGGCAAGCGTCACCGGCAATGCGAAGGCTGCGGTGTTCGCCAAGGCTCTACACCAGGCCAACGGCAAGTTCCTCAACTCCAACAAATCGCCGTCGCGCAAGACCGGCGAGTTGGACAACCGCGGCAGCCATTTCTATCTTGCCATGTACTGGGCGGAGGCTTTGGCCGGGCAGACCGGCGACAAGGATATCCAGGCCCGTTTCACCAATGTGGCAAAGGAACTGGCCGCCAACGAGGCCAAGATCATCGCCGAGCTTAACGGCTCGCAGGGCAAGCCAAACGACATCGGCGGCTATTACAGGCCCGACGCGGGAAAGGTCTCCAGTGCGATGCGCCCCAGCCAGACCCTCAACGCAATCATCGGCTCTATTGCATAGAGGGAAACGATTGCGGCGCCAAGGCCGTTTGATTTGAACAAGCCGCCGGGCCTGATAAAGGCCTGGCGGTTTTTTTCGCCTTTACAAAGGTGGGTTCACGCCTGGGCTGCGGCCGGGATGGTGAATATGAACCTGCTCCCCCTGCCGGGCATGGACTCCGCCCATATGGTCCCTCCGTGCCGTTCCACTATTTTCTTGCATATGGAAAGGCCTATCCCCGACCCCTCGTATTTGGCCGTGGAATGGGCGCGCTTGAACGGCTGGAATATCTGTACCAGGTATTCCTTTTCAATCCCCACCCCGTTGTCCTCCACAGCTATTTCCCACATCCCTTCGACCCTGCCGGCGCGGACGGCCACAAGCGGCGGGGCGTCGCCGTGGAATTTTAGCGCGTTTCCGATGAGGTTCTGGATCAGCCGCTGTATGGAGTCCGCGTCGGCCATTATCTCCGGCAGGCCGCTCCATTCCACCTTTCCCCCGGTCTCCCGCAGCCGCTCGGTCAGGTCCCTGCAAATGTTTTCCATCACCGTGTCCAGGCTCACGGAATTTATGTGAAGGTCCGTCCTCCCGGCCCGGGAGAGGGCCAGAAGGTTCTGTATCATGGCCATCAGCCGGGTGGCGGCGTTTGTTATGAAATGTATGTCCTCCTTGGCCCTGGCCGAAAGGTCCTTTCCAACGTCCTCCACCAGAAACTTGCTGTAGCTTGAAATTGTCCGCAGCGGCTCCTGCAGGTCGTGGCTTGCGGCGTAGGCGAACTCCTCCAGCTCCTTGTTGGCGATCTCCAGTTTCTTCGTGTGGCCTTTCACGGACTCTTCGGCGCGCATGCGCTCGGCGACCTCCGTCTGCAGCTTGCGGTTCGCCTCCTCCAGCTGCTCGGTGCGCTCTATCACTCTGCGCTCAAGCCCTTCGTTCAAGCGGCTTATTTCGCCCTCCGCCCGCCTGCGCCCGCCAATTTCCAGGGTAAGTTTTTTGTTCAGCCGCATTACGGTCACATAGCGCCATGCGAACATCACGGCCATCATCAGCGCAAGGGCCGCGCCCCCCGCCATGGAAAGCCTGCGCGGGGTCCAGTAAGGCTCCGGCTTGCCATACCATTTGACGTATATGCGCCGGTACTCCTCCTGCCCCACAAATCCCTCGATGGCCTTGTTGATCTTCTCCAGCAAGACGGTCTGCCCCTTGCGGACGGCTATCGCCCTCTGGATTTCGGTGATGGGCGCCCCGGACACTTTTATCCGGTCCTCCACCCCGGATTCACGGGCCAGTTGAAGCAGTGTGGGCCGGGCAGGCGAACGAATCTATCTTCCCGGCCAGCAAATCGAAAAGGCCGGTCTGGAAACTGTCATAGGTGGACAATTGAAGGTTGCGGTGGTTTTTCAGTTGCTCATACGCCACGCTCCCCTTGATCGCGCCCACATTGTGCCGCCCGCCAGTCAAATCAATTTCCGTCCCGTGCGAACGGATAAAAAAGGAGACCGGGAACGCGTCGATCGGCGAGGAGAACACCAGGAACTCGCCCCGCTCGCCGCTGATCCCGGCGCCGGGGGCCACGTCGGCCTCCTTGTTCTTCAACTTTTCAAAGACATCGGCCCAGCCGCGTCCATAGATGTATTCGACTTTAAATCCGGCGCGCACGGCTATCTGGTTCATCACCTCCACCGCGAATCCCGCCGCCCTGCCTGTGCGCTGGTCGTAATAGTATGTGGGCGGGGAATCGAAAGGAATCACCGCCACAACCTTTTCTCCGGCTGGAACATGCTCTGCGGGCTTTGCAGTGTCTGCGGCGCAAACAGCCGCCTGAAAGAGCAGGTAAAGGATAAGGGCGAGTGATAGTGAGTTTTTCATGCAGGGCCGCTCACATCTTGTTGATACTTCCACAGACATTATAACAAGCGCTTTGGGGAGCGATGTAACTATTTGGTGAAAACGCCCCCATTTTAGTCCATGGCAGGGTCCACGATAACCCTGCTTTTTTTCGCCGATGTCTTGTCCTGTGTCTTCTTAAATACCAGTATCCTGATCTTCCGGATCATATCTTTCGCGCCGGGGGGGGATCCGTTTTGCCGTTCCATGGCCTCGGCGGCGCCCTCCAGCTTTTCCAGCCACCTTGTTATCCGCCAAGGGTCCGGCCTGCTCTCGGCCACTTCGTCGAATATGTTCTCCACCTGGTTTAGCATCAGGTATTTCATCTCGGCGTTCCCGCCAAAATCGCTCTTCTCCACAATCCCCTTCAGCTTTATGCAGGCATCTTCCACCTCTTTTTTGTCGATGGCGCCGGGAGCCTCCAGATGGGCCTCGAAATATTTTTCCATCATCTGCTCTTCCTGGGCCATGTAGAAGTCCAGGGCGGACTTGGCTATTTCGTGTGTGCGCAGCAGGTAGGCCTTCTCCTCGTCGTAGGAGCTCTCCCCGTCGTCCACCATCATCCCACCGGCGAAATCCTTCTTTTTCCCCTCGGCGATGGACAGCCCCTCCTTGATCTTGCCGATGGCCGCCTGCACGTCGTTCTTCTCCCAGTACGCGCGGCCAAGGTTGTAGTAGAGTATCTCGTCGGCCGGGTCTATGAATATGGCCTTCTCGTAATTCTCTATAGCCTCGCCGAGAAGCTCCTTCTTCCTTAAGTAGATGGCGAATTCGTTGAAGGTGTGCTTGTTGGCCTGCTCATATATCTGGTTGGCCTCCCTTATCTTCCGGAAGATGGCCATCGCCTCCTCCACAAGGTTCTTCTCCATCTTCGCCTTGCCCATGCCTATCTGGGCCTTGATGTTGCTCTCGTCCAGATTCAGGCTCCGCTTGAACATGTCCTCGGCTTCGTCGAGCTTTTGGTTGTCCAGGTGGGTCTCCCCCATGGCGGCGCGGTTCTCCGCCATTTTCATCCGGATTTCCTCCACGGTGCGCGGCAAAAGGGGGCAATCATGCTCGGAACAGGACTTGTACCGCTCCTTGAAGTCGGCCAGGTTCACGTTTTCCGCGGCGATCTGTCCTGTGGGGTCCCCCTTTGCGTCCATCAGTTCGAGGGCCACGTTCCCGTTTTCAAGCTGCTCGATGTAGTAATGGACGGTCATGGACGGAGCGGCGCCCTCCTGCGGCTTGATTTCGAAACAGCGGCCGATTTTTTTCTTTGATCCGGCGGAGCCTTGTTTTTTGTCCGGCATGCGGCCTGATTATCAGTGATGAGAGTAGCTGGGATATTTTAGTTTTTTTGAATGAGTGAATGAAACATATATTTTTCGCCCCCGGGGTTTTCGCTCTAGAAAATACCCCCCTCGAAATTCCGCCACGCGCCGATCACAAGGCCGAGGATGGGGTTTTCGTTCCGGCGCATGTCCACCCCCCGCACCCGGTCCGATACGTTAAGCGGCGCAAGGTACAGCCAGTGCCCCTCTTTCTGCAGCGTGTTTGCGGTGACCTGGCCTGCGGTGTAAATTGCGTACACCTTTTTTTCCATCACCCTCTCCCGGTCCACGTCCCGGTCTATCACCACGATGTCCCCGGACGAAAGGTACGGCAGCATCGAATCTCCGTCCACCCTGCAGGCCACAAGGTTGCTGGAGCCGCCAAGCTCCTTGAGGGCCTTCATCCGCAACAGTATGTGGTCTATCACATTTTCTTTTGTGATGATCCCGCCAGCCGCCGCCACACGCCCTTCCGTCAGCGGCACACTCACATAGCCGCCATCGGCCCCCGGGGGAAAGGCCGTCTCCGCAAATCCCTTTGCCGAGGCCCGGGATGGCGCCAGATGGAAGTGGAGCGGAGAACTGTCCCTGATGTCGCTTGGAAGGGGGCGGCCCGTCAAAAGCCTTCCCAGGTCCACCCCTCCCTGCCCGGCGATTTTGAGCAGGACGCCGATTTCCGGCAAAGCTCCCTCCTCATACCTCTTCACAGAGGTGTGGGAGACGCCGATAAGCCCGGCGAACTCCTTGAGAGTCCTGCCAGCGCGGATCGCCCTTATCCGTCCGGCCAGGCCCCTCCTGTCAACGGCGCCTGGTTTACGCATCCGTTAAAAATGGTATTGACTTTTTACGCTATAGTTAATTAGCATTATAGGCGCGCCGGGCCGGATTTGGCAAGGCGAAAAGGTGGTCCAACCAGGGGGAGGCTTTTTATGGCCGGCAGGAGGAATAGAGGGGGATTGTTTGCGTCCGGTTCACCGGCCAGTGGCGCCGCTCAATACCTGCGGCGCAAATTTTTTACAACTACCCAGCTTGCTTCCCGATGGAAGGTAAGTTCCGTCACGGTGATCAGGCTCATTGAGGAAGGCCAGCTTAAAGGCTTGAAAATCAGGAGGATGTACAGGGTGAGCGTGGAATCGGTGGAGTCTTACGAACGCAAGGTGTCGTTCTGATTTTTTTTGCGGCCGCCACACGCCCACATTTTCACTTTTTTTCCCGGAATGCATTATAATTAAACCCTGTTTGACTCCTTGAATATGCACGGATGAACGATCAGCAACGCCCCGCGGCGATACAGGATTTCCTCAAGGAACTCTCCGCCGCCACTAATGACGTCGTGTCACTGGCCGACGTGAAGGCTCCGGAGCCTGCCGGGGTGGCCAGGATCATCATCTACGCCACCCGCGTCCGGGACATACACCACAGGCTGCTGGACGGATACAACGCCGCGGAAGGCCGGTCGCGGATCATAGAGCGTTTCTTCAACCAGTGGAACAACATGGTGTTCGGCGTGCTCTATACCGCCGACGTGCTGGAAAAGAAAAAAGCTCTCACAGGCCGACAGTTTGAAATATTCCGCGCCGCCCTCGACGAGATTATCCGTTACACGAAAAAATTCGGCGCCACCTACGGCGGACGCTAAACCGCTCCCGCGCCCGGAATCACCGTGCGGACCATCTCGGTCACCTCCCGGTCTATGAGCGGTTTTGAGATAAATCCCGCCGTCCCCATGCCGGTCAGCTTTTCCATCCACTCCGGCCCGGCCTCCGAGGACATGACCAGCACCGGGATCCCCTTTGTGGCCTCCCCTTCCTTCAGCCGCCGCACAAGCTCTATCCCGTCCATCACCGGCATGTTGATGTCCGTTATCACAAGGCCGGGCTTCTGGGCTCCGGACGCCGCCAGGGCATACGCCTGCTCGCCGTTCTCCGCCACCATGGTGGAAAGCCCGAGCCCCGAAAGGATATCCTTCATCAACTCCAGATAAGCCTCGTTGTCGTCCACCACCAGCACGCGCGTCCGCTCGGCCGGCGCGGGGGTGAATGAAACGTAGAACACGCTCCCCTTGCCCGGCTCGGACTCCACAGTGATGTCCCCCCCATGGGCGATCATTATCTCTTTGCACAAAGGAAGCCCGAGCCCGGTCCCCTTTTCGCCGGAAGTCCCCTTTGTCGTGGTCTTGACCTCCTGGCGGAATATGTCGCGCATTATCATTGGATCAATTCCCTTCCCGGTGTCCCGCACCGCCACGCAGCATGTACTGCCTGCGGGAATGAACACCGTCACCGTGTCGCCGCCGCTGCAAAACTTCACGGCGTTGGACAGCAGGTTGTTCATTATTTCCAAAAACAGGTCCGCATCCGCCATCACGGTGGTATTCGGCGGTATTTCCGGAAAGATCTTCACCCCTTTGGCCTTCGCAAGGTAAATGTGGCTCAATATCGAAGTGGCCACAACTTCGTTCACCGGCACTTTTTCGATGGAGGGGACTATTGAGCCCGAAGAAAGCCTTGTAAGGTCTAAAAGCTGGTCTATCATCCGCAAAAGCCCTTCGGAGGAGGCTATCGAATATTCGAATAGTTTTCCGTGCTCGTCGTTGAGGCTCGGTTCCGCGGCCTCTTTTATATGCCGCAGCATTCCGGCTATGGAGGCAATGGGCGACCTTAAATCGTGGGTGACCAGCGACAGGAACTTGTCCTTGAGCGCCGTGGCCTTTTCGGCGTTTTCCTTGGCGGCCCGCAGGGCCTCCTCCGCCTTTTTCCGGTCAGTCAGGTCCACCGCCACCCATATCACTCCGCCGTCCGGTTCTTCCGGGTTTATCGCCCGCCCGTACAGCCCGCACCAGAACAGGCCGCCGCCGGCCCTTTTCATGCTCTTCTCGGCAAGGCAGCCTTCCCCGCGCATAAGCACAGGCTCGGCGTCCGCGATGAACGACGTGAAATCCTCCGGCGACGGCCAGAGAATCTCCATCGAGCCGCCCACCGCCTCATCCCTGCTTATCCCGAAAAGTTCTTCGATCTTCTGGTTCACCCGGGCGATCCTGCGTCCCTTGACGAACATGATCCCCACAATCGCGTTCTCCAGTATCACGGTCTGCTCGGCCTGGGTCTGCGCCAGCTTTTGCTCAATGTCCTGGTTCATCAGGGCCAGCGCCTCGTTCTGCTCTTCTATCCGCTTGTCCGCGAAATGCGCCTTTATCGCCTCGGTGACGGTGATTATGATGTCGTCCTGCTCCCACGGTTTCCTTATGTAGCGGTACAGGTTGGCCCGGTTGATGGCGTTGCCCACCGCCGCAAGGTCCGCCTGCCCCGTCAGCATTATCTTGAGCGTCTTGGGGAACATCTTGTGGACGCGCACCATAAGCTCGTCCCCTTTCATGCCGGGCATGATCTGGTCGCAGATCATCACGGGGAAATCGTGGCCGTCTTTATGGAACGATTCGCTCAGGAATAGCGCCTCTTCGGCGCTTTCGGCGGTCTCTATGCGGTAATCCCCCCCCAGGGCGCGGCGAAGCTGTTCTTTGAGGCTTGTGATGACTATTTTCTCGTCGTCCACGCAAAGGATCACAGGTTTTTTCATAACCTCTCCAGCCCTGTCCTGATCACGTTCACCAGATCATCCTCGTTCCACGGCTTGCTGATATGGGCGAAAAGATCCGCCTCATCCGTGGCGCGCCGCACCGCCTCCTCGTTGGCCTGCCCGGTGAGCATCACCTTTACGATGCGCGGGAACCGCTTGTGCACCTGTATCAGGAATTCGTCCCCCTTGATGCCGGGCATCAGCCAGTCGGAGACTATTATCAGTATCTCCACCCCCCCGGCCACCAGCTTTTCGATCACCTCCATGGCCTCCTCCGCGTTCTCGGCCATCTCGTACATGTACGCGGGGCCGAAATTCTTGCGAAGCTGGCTTTTAAGGCTGTTGAGGATTATCTTCTCATCGTCCACGCAAAGTATGGCCTTATTCGCCATTTTCCCTCCTTGACGCTCCCCCGTTTGAATAAAGCGGCAGGACCACCGTGAACACCGTCCTGCCGGGCCGGCTTTCGGCCATGATCCGCCCGTTATGCTTATCTATTATCTTTTTCACTATGTCCAGCCCAAGCCCGCTCCCCTCCCCTTTGGGTTTGGTGGTGAAAAACGGCTCGAATATCCGCTCCATTATGTCCGGCGGGATGCCGTGGCCGCTGTCGGCAATGGTCACCACCGCCGTTTCCCCCTCCTCGGCGACGCGGATCTCCAGCCTCCCCTTGTTCCCCATGGCGTGCAGGGCGTTGTGGATAAGGTTCGTCCACACCTGGTGTATCTCGTCGGCGTGGCATAGCACAAGGGGATTATGGCGGTAGTCCTTCACCACCTCCACCCCGTGCTTTATATTGTGATGGTACAGCGTGAGCACCGTCTCCAGCCCTTCGGTGACAGCGCTTCCCGTCATCTTGCCGCTATGGTCGTGATGCACGTATTTTTTAAGGGCGAACACAACCTTGGCCGCCTTCTCCACGGCCATGCCGATGTTGAAGCTGTTCTTGCGCAGCGACACCAGGTCGTACGCCACGTTCAGGGACAGCAAATGTGTGTCCTCCTTCAGGGCCGGGGCAAACCCGGAAATCCCTTCGAACAACTCCATGTCCACAAGCATGTCCGCCACCACGTCCGCCTCCGCCACTCCCTCTTTCTCCAGCATGGTGGTGATCTTGCCTCGCAACTCCCGCTCCTCCCGCGCCGAAAGGTTCAGCTTGCCTGCACCTGCCTTCCCCACCATCTCCCACAGCGACGCGATCCTTTCCGGCGGCAGGCTCGCCAGCAGGCCGGGCAGCTTTCCCATCGCCCCGTCCAGCGAAGCGTGGATGTTCCCCACCGATGCGCGTATGGCCCCCAGCGGTGTGTTTATCTCGTGGGCGATGCCGGCGATAAGCTGGCCGAGCGCCGCCATTTTCTCCGTCTGCACAAGCTTTCGCTGGCTCTCCGAAAGTTCGCGCGTGCGCTCCTCCACCTTCCTTTCCAGCTCCACGTTGGCGTTCTCCAGGGTCACCTTGACCAGCTTCTCCTGCTCCAGCGCGCGGCTCTGGGCAAGCTCCCGCTCCCTCTGGATTATGCTTATCCTGTCCGCCAGCGCCAGCGACAGCAGCACCATCTCAAGGAGGAAACCGGCTTCCATCACATTGTCGGCGAAAAGGCCGTAAGGTATCGCCCCAAGCACTCCAAGGATGAATATGGCCATCCCCGCCAGGGTGAAAACGAACGCAATCAGGTAATATCGCGCCGAACGGTTGCCCAGCCTTAGACTTTGGACGCCCGTTATCAGCAGGAGCACGTCGAAGAAAAGGGGGGAGACCTCGGTGAAAACGCTTACGGGGGTGAAATACGGGGAGACATAGATCAAGGGAATAAACACCGCGTGGGCCGCCGCATAACCTTTCAGCCAGCGGTTCATATGCGGCAGCGTTTCCGCCGTGGAGAGGAACCGCATGGTGAACAACACCCCGGTGATCTGCACGAGGCTGCCGAAAAGGTGATTGGCCTTGTTGCCCCACCACACGCTCTCCGGCCAGAAATACTGGAACGATATCCCTTTAAGGGAGAGCGTCAGCACGGTCATTGCGGCAAGGTACAGGGCGTAATAAAGATAGTTTGTGTCGCGCAGGCTGTAATAGAGGAGGAAATTGTACGAAAGCAGCGCCACCGACGCCCCCACGAAGAACCACATGAAAATGGTGAAAAAGGTGTTGTACCGGTGATAACCCGCCGCTGTGAGCGCGACTATCGGGAACTCGGCCAGATCCTCCGAAACTATGCGGACGTAAAGGTCGGCCTTCTCTCCGGCGACGAGTGGGACTTCAAATGTAATCAGCGGATTCGGGATCGTCCATTGGGCGAAAGGTATCTGGTCTCCGGCCATTGAACGGCGGATGGAGCCGTTTGCCTCCACCTGATATAACTCCACGACGGAAGCCCACGGGTGCGCCAGCTGCAGATACAACGGCCCCGCGGCGCCGGTGGAGTTCACAACGGACGCGTGATACCACACCGCCGCTCCCGTCCAGCCGATGAAGCGGTTTTGGGTGAATTTGCCGGCGAATTCCGGCATTGCGATATCGGCCATGCCCAGCTTTTTATCTGGATCGAGGAACACTTCAAAATGGGGGCGCATTTTGTAAACGTCCGTGCCATCGGCGATCACCAGCGCGTCCGGGGCGGCATAAGCGGAACCTGCGGACACCGCAAGGCATACCGCAAGCGTCAATGCCGCCAGCAGGTTTTGCGCCTTGGGCCTGTTCACACGAATCATTACAGATTTCCTATAAAGCTTATTTTGACCCCACATAGCCGCCTTGGATGGCGGACATGTGATTTTAGACCCTAATTGACGGCGCTTTCAAGCGGCATAAGCTGATTTGAGCGCGGAGGCTTCCCTGTGGCCGGGAGTATAAAAATTCTAAACGTTGGCATGCCATATAATGGGACAAATCATCCAAAATGCCGGGTATCCGGGCAAACCATATCCAAACACCGCCGCGCCGCCATGTATTGATTCTGTTAGCAACAAATAGAAATGTCCGGTTTAGTAGCACATGAATTGTCTGCTTTTTCCATCCGGTGATTTCCGATTAATCCCGGCGTGGCCGCAAGCGGCGGACTTGAGGCACGCCTCCATCGCCACGGCCAGCACGGAGGAATACGCCAGGAACATGCTCCACCAGATGCTCGGGGAGAAGAACGCGGCGGCGGCTAGGCGGCGCAGGGACAAGGCATTTTCCAGGCGGTCTGGCTGAACAAGTCTGGCCTGCATATGCGGGCCGCTTAACCGGCGTGATTCCCGGGATTCTGGAATAGCCGGGGCAAATAAGCGGTATTTATATTGGCGGAGAGGGGGGGATTCGAACCCCCGGTACGGTTTCCCGCACACACGCTTTCCAGGCGTGCACCTTCAACCGCTCGGTCACCTCTCCGAAGCTTGGGATTATAACCCAAACGGCGGCCAGAGCCACAATTTTATCCTTAGATATTTAAATAGGCGCAGGCGGGAAAGGAAGCGTTCAATACGCGAAAATATCAGTGAATCGTCCCCTTGAGCACGTCTATCTCCCCCGCCAGCCGTGATATGAGCGGCGCGATCTTGCCGAGGGGCTGAAGGCTTTCCGCCGCCCCCTTTTCATACGCCACCTTGGGCATGCCGAACACGACGGAAGTCTCTTCGTCCTGGGCCACCGTCCGCGCGCCGGCTTTGCGCATCTCCAGAAGCCCGGCGGCCCCGTCGAATCCCATGCCGGTGAGGATCACCCCGATGGCGTTGGCCCCCGCCTCGCGCGCCACCGATTTCATCAGCACGTCCACAGACGGGCAATGGCCGTTGACCTTTTCCCCCGGCTGGCAGATCGTCTTGTATGTCCCGCCAAGCTTTAGCAGCGAAAGGTGCAGGTCCCCGGGCGCCACAAGCGCCTGGCCGTTCCTCACCACGTCGCCGGGCTCCGCTTCCTTCACGGCGTACCGGGAAACGCCGTTGAGCCTTTCGGCGAACGCCTTGGTGTAGGCCGCGGGCATGTGCTGGACTATCAATATGCCTGGGGCGTCCGGCTCCATTTTGGCCAGAAGGTCCCGCAGCGCCTCAGTCCCCCCGGTGGACGCTCCAATGGCCACGACCTTGTCCGACATGGGATTTGAAACAGGCTTGGCCGGCGCGGCCATGAGCTTTTGGGCGGCAGGCAGGGCGCGTTTAAGATGAGAAACGTTGATCCGTGAGGCGGCAACCACCTTCTCGGCAAGCTCCGCGAGCATTGCGCCCACCCCGCCGGCAAGCTCCGCGCTGGGCTTGGGCACAAAGTCCACGGCGCCGGCCTCCAGCGCATCGAGGGTCACCTGCGCCCCCTCGCGGGTCAGCGAGCTGACCATCACCACGGGGATTGGGTGTTGGGGCATGAGCCGCCGCAGGAACTCCACCCCGTCCATTTTCGGCATGTCCACGTCCAGGGTCATCACGTCGGGGTTGAGCTCGATTATTTTGTCCCGCGCCTCGAACACATCCCTGGCGCTGCCCACCACCTCGATCTCAGGCCGCATGGAAAGCCCCTGGACAAGGATGTTGCGCACAAGTGGCGAATCGTCCACCACCAGAACCCTGGTCTTATTATTAACCGTCTCATAATAGTATTGACATAAGTGGATATATGCGTTACGCTGTAGTCCATGAAGAATACAGATGGGCGCGGGCTTGATAGTAAGACATTGACGCAGTTGCGCAAGCGGGCTGTGGCCTGTGTGCAGAG
>JACRLM010000057.1 GCA_016235255.1 Nitrospinota bacterium
AATCCATTCTTCCCTTGCCAGTTTTCCCGTTACCGTTTACTCTTTTCATGTGACCTCCTTGCTTTCCGTTGTTTTCGTTCAAAAACATGGTAGCAGGTGAGGTCATACCTTCGTTTCAACTAAGTTTAGGACACTTTCCCGTTTTTTGGCTACTTGTTAAGAAGCCGGTTGACGGAACCATCCAAGTTGTTTGTTTTGTTTGCGGGTGTTTTGCCTCCGGTAATTTTGCAACTTTTGACCACGTACAGTGTCTGGGGCAGTGTTGTAATTTACACTTATAAAGGTGAGGGGTTTACAGGCGGGTTGACTGGTATTGTCGGCGTACTTGCAAGCTCCCATCATGGACTGTTCGTATTCCATCCATGGTATTTGGTATTGCTGGCGTTGAATGTTTATGGGGCCGCAAAATATAAATCCACCAGATATCTCAATATTGTCGCCATTACGGTATTTGTTTTACTTTGGATCACGAATGGCACATGGGGATGCTGGTTGTTTGGAGCTTCTTTTGGCAGCAGGGCTTTTATTGAAACCTTGGTTCCTCTGACTATGGGCGCGGTGGCTGTAGCGTCACAGCCAGCGGTGATAACCGCCGCTCTAAGTTCCAGGAAGGCAATTTACGCGGCAATAATTTTTCTGCTTATGCTGAATATGTACACTTGGCGAGGATTTTTGAAAGTGCGCTACGACCCATGCGGGGAGCACTCATATAGCGATGTCTTTCTGTGGCCGTTAAAAGAACGGCCAAGAATAGTTTGTGGCGAGGAAAGAAAGTAAAATTTTTCCTTGTCGCCGCCAACGGAGACGGCGGATACACCATGTTCAGCCTTGGACATCGTGCACAGTCCCCGGCTGGACATTCACCTCACTATCGTCGCCGCCCGGCTCTGCCCCGTTGAGATGATGCCAACCGGAGCGCCCATAAGTTTTTCCACCCGGTCTATGTACCGCTTGGCGTTGTCCGGCAGCTTGGCGTATTCCGAAACGCCGGAGGTTGAGCATTTCCAGCCGGGATGGGTCTCGTAAACTGGTTTGCAGGCCGCCAGCGTCTGCGTGTCCTCCGGGACGTGATCGAGCTTTTTGCCATCCGCCTCGTATCCCACGCACACTGGAATCCCGGCAAATTCGTCCAGCACGTCAAGCTTGGTGAGCGCTATGGAGGTGACGCCGTTTAATTCCACCGCGTATCGCCCAACAGGCGCGTCCAGCCAGCCGCAACGGCGCGGGCGGCCCGTGGTGGCGCCGTATTCGCCGCCGGTCTCGCGCAGTCTCTCGCCGAACCCGTCGGTAAGCTCGGTGGGGAACGGCCCTTCGCCAACACGGGTGGTGTACGCCTTCATTATCCCGATCACTTCCTTCACCGCCGTGGGGGGTATCCCCAGCCCGGTGCAGGCTCCGCCGGACGCCGCCGGAGATGAAGTGACGAACGGATATGTGCCGTGGTCAATGTCGAGCATTGTCCCCTGCGCCCCTTCGGCCAGCACGTTCCTGCCGTCGGCCACCGCCTGGCGCAGGAACCGGCCGCAGTCGGCCACCATGTCTTTTATCCTGCCGGCATAGCCCATGTAGGTGGCGTGGATTTCGTTCACGTCCGCCCGTGTGGAGCCGTACAGCTTTTCGAAAAGCACGTTTTTCTGCTCCACCGCCGCGGCAAGCCTCGCGCGGAAATAGTCCGGCTTGAAAAGGTCGCCAACGCGCAAGCCGGTGCGTGAGGCCTTGTCCGCATATGCCGGGCCGATGCCCCGCCCCGTTGTGCCGATTTTGGACCCGCCGGAGCGCGTTTCGGAAGCCTTGTCCATCATCTTGTGGTACGGCATGATAAGGTGCGCCCGGTTGGAGATGAACAGCGATCCGGCGATTTTAAAGCCCCGCTTCTCCAGCCCGTCCATCTCGGATATGAGCGCCTCCGGGTCTATCACCACACCGGCGCCGATCACGCATTTTTTTCCTTCGTGCAGGATGCCGGAGGGGATAAGGTGGAGGATATACTCCTCCTTGCCGACTACCACCGTATGCCCGGCGTTGGCGCCCCCCTGGTAGCGGGCAACGATGTCCGTCCGCGCGGTGAGGATGTCCACGATCTTTCCTTTTCCCTCGTCGCCCCATTGGGTCCCGATAACAACCGATACTGGCATGTTTCCCTTCCTGAATGCTTATACGTTTTTGCGCGCGCGCGCGCCGATTGAACGCAATAGTTTCTCCACTGTCATCACTTCGGCGGAGCCTGTGGCGGTGTCTATCAGTTTCACCCGGCCTTTGGGCTCCCCTGCCACGGCCACTTTGGCCATCCGCATCTGGCGGGCGTATTTAACCGCGCCGGGTATGGATCGCCCGGCCAGGTCCCGCGCCACTTTCAGCCCCTTGCCCCTCAGCGCCGCCGCAAGCTTTATGGCCGCTTCGCCGGACTTTGCCGGGCCGGTCACCAAAACGTCCGCCAGCGTCCAGCCCTCATCTTTGGCTGCGCCGGCGGTGTTGTCCAGTATGGCGTTTAAGTCCATGGCAAAGCCTGTGGCCGGCCTCCCTTCGCCGTAAAGCGACAGAAGCTGGTCATACCTGCCCCCGGAAAGGACGCTGCGCCCGATCCCGCCTGCAAACCCCTCGAACGTCACGCCGGTGTAATAGCCCAGCCCGCGCGTTTCCCCAAGATCCATCGCCACAAAGTCCGCCACGCCGTACCTTTTCAGGTCGTCGGCCACCCGGCGCAGCTGGTCTATGGCCTGCCGCGATCCGGCGCCGAATACGGGAGCTTTGCGAAGTATCCCCGGCCCGCCGAAAAGCGACGGGGCCGAAAGCAGCGCCTTGCGCGCGGCCCCTTTGGCGTTCGCCCCGTCCAAGGCGGCGGCAAGTTCCCTGGTGTTCTTTTTCGCCAAAGCGCGTTTCACGGCGTTGCGCGCCACGCCGTCAAGCCCAAGGGCCTCCATGGCGGCGGTGATGTATCCGATATGGCTCACGGCTATCTTCGCCTTGCCTGGGATGAGCTTTTGAAGCGATTCGGCCGCCAGCGCGATGATCTCAGCGTCTGCCGAAGGGGAGTTCACCCCGATAAGCTCCGCCCCGGCCTGCAGAAGCTCCATTCTGTTGCCGGTCCCCGGCGCGGCGGATCGGTATACCGTGGCCACATAGCAAAGCCTTATTGGGGCCGGTTTGCCCGCCAGCGCCGTCGCCGCTATGCGGGCGATCTGCGGGGTCACGTCCGGGCGAAGGGCGAGAGGTTTGCCCCCTCCCGCCGGATCGGTGAACGTTATCACACGTTTCATCGCTTCCGGGTCCAGCCCACGGGCAAGGATGTGGAGGAACTCCATGGAAGGGGTCTCCACCCGGCAATATCCCCACCGCTCGAAAAGGGACAGCGCGTCCCGCTCGAGCCGGCCTTTCGCCGCGGCTTCGCCGTACAGGAGGGCGCGAAGCCCTCTGGGGGCGTCCCTCATACCCGGGCCAGCCTCACCTTGCGGATGTTTGGTATCTTCTCCATCTCGCGGATGTCATCCGGGGTGGGGGGGGTGTCCACCGTGACGATGGCCATGGCCTTGCCCCCCATCTCCGTGCGGGACAGCTCGAAAGATGCGATGTTGATGCTCTTGCCGCCAAGGAACGTGCCGATGGCCCCGATGACGCCCGGCTTGTCGTTGTTAGTGGAGACTATCATGGCGCCGGACAGCCGCGCTTCCAGGAAAAAGTCGTCCAGTTTCACAAGCCTTGGCTCCTCCCCGGCGAAAACCGCCCCTTCGGCGCTCACCTCGCCGCCGTCGGTGACCAGTTTTAGCCCCAGCAGCGAAGCGAAATTGCGCTTCACCGAGCTTGTGGTGGCGGTCACCTCGATTCCCCTCGCTTCGGCCAGGAACGGGGCGTTCACAAAATTCACCGTCTTGCCCACGTAAACTTCCAGTATCCCTTTTATAACCGACTGGGTGACGGGCCCTTGCCCCAGCGCCGCCAGTTCCCCCATGTAGGTGACCTCGATCTTTTTTAGCCCCCCCTCGGCTATCTGCGCCAGGAACGCCCCGATCTTCTCCCCGAGGGCCACGTATGGCCGCATCACCGGGATAAGCTCCGGCGCTATGGAGGGGACGTTCACCGCGTTCTCTATTATCCCCGTGGTGAAATAGCCGGCCACCTGCTTGGCGATTGCCACCGCCACGTTCTCCTGCGCCTCGTAGGTGGACGCTCCAAGGTGGGGAGTGGCGACCACTTCGTCAAGCCCCACAAGGGGCGAGTCCGCCGGCGGCTCCTTGCAAAAAACGTCCAGCGCCGCGCCGGCCACCTTCTTGTCCCGTATCGCCTCCGCCAGAGCCTCCTCGTCCACAAGGGCGCCCCGGGCGCAGTTTATTATCCGCACCCCTTTTTTCATCTTGCCCAGCGACTCACGCCCGATAAGCCCCTTCGTCTCCGGGGTGAGGATGGCGTGCACCGTTATGAAGTCCGACCGCGCGTAAAGCTCGTCGAGGGTCACAAGCTCCACCCCCATTTTCTCAGCCGCCGCCGCGTTTATGAAAGGATCGTGCCCGATCACCTTCATGTCCAGCCCGTGGGCGCGACGCACCACAAGCGACCCTATCCTGCCAAGCCCGATCACCCCCAGCGTCTTGCCGGAAAGCTCGCTGCCCATGAACTTTTTTTCCCACTTGCCAGACTTCACCGAGGCGTTGGCCAGCGGTATCTGGCGGGACAGCGCCATCATCATGGCGATGGTGTGCTCCGCGGTGGTGATGGTGTTCCCCCCCGGCGTGTTCATCACCACTACGCCGCGCTTTGAGGAGGCCTTCACGTCCACGTTGTCCACCCCCACGCCGGCCCGGCCGATCAGCTTTAAATTGGCGGCCGCCTCCACCACCGCCTCGGTCACAGTGGTGGCGCTCCGGATGATCAGCGCGTCGTAGGCCGGTATGGCCGCGATAAGCTCCTCCGGCTTCATCCCGGTCTTCACATCAACTGTGAAACCGGGCGTGGCGCGCAGGATTTCAAGCCCCGTTTCAGAAAGCTTGTCGCTGACGAGGACCCTTATGCCGGCCATTTACATGTACCTGGCGTTGAGCACAGCCTGCGCCGCGCCGACCCCTTCGCCCCCGGCGGCGCCGTATCCGAACTTGGCCAGCGCCATCTCCAGCGAGCTTAACGCCACGATCATGTCGTAAGTGTCGAAATAGCCCAGGTGGGCTATGCGCACGATCTTCCCCTTCAGGTCGTCCTGGCCGCCGGCGAAGGTCACCCCGTAATTGTCCCTCAGTTCTTTGAAAAGCTTGCTCCCGTCCACCCCTTCCGGAGTGAACACGCCGGTGGCCGAATTTGCCGGAGCCAGCGGAGCCAGCGGTTTTAGCCCCATTGCGGCGGTCCCTGCCCGGATGGACCGCGCCATAAGATCGTGCCGGGCGTACACGTTGGGCAGCCCCTCTTCGAACATCATTTCCAGCACCTTGCGCAGCCCAAGGATAAGCGATACCGCCGGTGTGTAGGCCGTGGTGTTGTCCTTCATGTTCTTGCGCTCCCGGGCAAGGTCGAAATAAAACTTCGGCAGTTTCGCGCTCTTGCTCTTCGCCCACGCACGCTCGGAAAGGGCTATGAAGGCCAGCCCCGGCGGAAGCATCATGGCCTTCTGCGAGCCGGTGATAAGCACGTCTATCCCCCACTCGTCCATGGGCATGTCCACCACACCCACGGAGGTGATGCCGTCCACCACAAGCAACGTGTCGCGCCTGGAGGTGATTTTCGCGATGTCCCTGATCGGATGGGCCACCGTCGTGGAGGTCTCCGACCCCTGGGTGAGCACCGCCGATATTTTGGGATTTCTGTTAAGCGCTTCCTCTATCGCCTGGGCGAACACCGCCTGTCCCCAGGGCACGTCCAGCCATTCGACGTGGACCCCGTACGCTTCGGATATTTTTCCCCAGCGCTCGCCGAACTTGCCCCCGTTGACCACAAGCGCCGTGTCCCCCGGAGAGAACAGGTTTGTCACCGCCGCCTCCATCGCCCCGGTGCCGGAAGAGGCCAGCATCATCACCGGCTGGGCCGTGCCGAAAACTTTTTTTATCCCATCGGCGCACTCGGCGAAAATCGCGGAGAACTGCGGGGTGCGGTGGTGCATGATCGGTTTGGCCATTTCCAGCAGGACTTCTTCGGGCACCGGTGTGGGCCCGGGCGACAACAGATACTTCTTTTTCATGGGCGGAAAGTCTCCATTCGCTTCTAATGCGGTTTTTTAACAAGCGTCCACCCCGTTCCTTTGAAAATACGCCGGAGGGGGCCAAGGCCACGCAACCCGGTAGATTATAACGGCGCGGTCAATTCTTTTCCACAACAACCGTTCCTGCGATTTTGTCGTGGAAGGTCTGCCTTCTTTTGTCGAAAAGGGAGATGATAAAGCCGGCGTAAAGGAAAAGTCCGCTGATGTAATACCCTATCGTCCGGGCAAGCGCCCTGCCTATGGATATGGGCGCTCCATCGGCCATGACCACCTGTATCCCCAGAAGGTATTTGCCGAAGGTTTGCCCGCTCAATCCTTGGCTTAGGGTGAAATACCCAATAAAAACAATGTTGTAAAACCAGAAGGCAAGCCAGAAAAGTGGCCACACGTCCCCTGCGCCGGAGAAAAAGTCCACAGTGGAAAAGGAAATCACCATAAGGAACAGGATCGCCGCCGAAACAATGCAATTGTCTATAAAATAAGCGAAAAGGCGGCTTGCGAACGGTGAGTATTGGAGGATTGGAGGCGGAGCGGGCTGGAAAACAGTATGCCCGGAGGCGGGAATGGGCGGAACCGCGCCGCTGGAAATGATTTCTTCCATCAACGCCGGTCGGTCAGAATTTCAGGCCCAGGTCGTCATCGCCCAATTTAAGGTCGATGTCCCCCAGGTCTATCTCATCTCCCTGCTTTTCGCCTCCCCCTTCGCCGAAAAGGTTCTTGTCGTCCAGCGACAGGTCCAGGTCGGCGAACTCATCCTCTCCACCGGCCTTCTTTTCCGGCGCCGGAGCGGACGTCCCGGGCTTTATTTCCAACGTGGAGTCTGTGTCGAAATTAAATTCAATGCCCGTGAGCGCTTCATCGCCGATGACCACCTGCTCGTTTGCGGGCTGCGCCGCACTGGAGACCTGCGTGACTTCATCTTCGAGCGCGTCCAGCGAAAGTGATATCTCCCCGCCGCTTTCTTCCGTCCCGGCCCCGGCCTGGCCGCCTGTATCGTCCAGGTTTATGGAAAGGCCGCCGCCCTCGCCCAGTTCGTCCCCCAGGTTCAAGGAGAATCCGCTGTCAGAGGCGATTTCGCCCAAATCCGCGCTTCCTACCTGTATTTCGGAGGCGGCCTCTTCTTCCGGCGCGGCGGAAATCTCGGGTATTGCTATGTCCCCTCCGCCAAAGTCGAGCGCCATTTCGTCAGTCCCGCTCTCAGCGAAGGTGGCGGCGGCAGGCTCCTGGTCCTCGATGACCACATGCCCGCCAGTGTCCGATTCGGAGGCGAACCCGAAATCCCCGGTGTCAAATGTGGACGCGGCCTGTTCCGCCTCCACGGCGGCCGCCGGGCCTCTTTCAACGAAAGTGAGTATGCCGAGGGAAACAGGCTCCAGGTATTCAATGCCAAACTGGGATTTGTGGGAGCTCAAGTCTTTCGAGCATTTGCGGCAGGTGTTCAAATACTCGAAGCTCACATAGTTGCAGTGAGGGCATTTCATGGGCTATTTCCCCTTCGGTCTTTTTATTTGGATATATTTTACCGATTAATTATTATATAAATAATTGAAATAGTCAACATTAGTGGGATAAATGCCCGATTCGGCCAGTGTCACCGGAGCCTTGGGAGAGGTCGACCTTCAGACCGTCAACACGATCGGACGTCTGATCACCTCCAAGCTGACCCTCAAGGAAATGGTGCGTGAAATCGTCCAGAACCTCGGCAGGGTGATCGAGACGGACGAGGTGAACGTCGTCCAGTATGACGGGCAGCGGCGGGAACTCAAATTCCTTGCAAGCTATTTCGCCGACGGGTCGAACCTGAAAAGGCCGGAGGTCTATCCCCTCTCGGACGGGATGAATTCCTGGATAATCAAGAACCGGACGCATCTGCTGATAAAAAGCGACACGGTGGCCGAATGCGCCGCCCTGGGCATACGCCACGGAGGAAGCCCGGCCAAATCGTGGCTCGGGGTGCCGTTGCAGTTCCAGGAGGAGGTTGTCGGGGCGCTATCGATACAAAGCTACGGCAAGGCGGGGCTTTATGACGAGAGGGCCATCGCGCTTCTTTCCACGGTGGCGGCCCAATGCGCCGTGGCGATGGAAAACGCCCGGTTGTACGAAGAGGTCCTGGAGCGGGAGATAGAAAAGGAGCGTCTTTACTTTTCATTGACGCACGACCTGCTTTCGCTGGTGAGCCCCGTGTCCGGCTTTGCGAGGCTTTTAAAGGGCCTGCCGCCGGAAACCCCGCCGGAGAAGGTGATGGAGCTGGCCACATCCCTTGTCAACTCCACAGCGCGCATCACCCGGTTCGTGGAGGACATACTGGTGTACGCCAAGATAAAATCGGGGAAGCTGGCGCTCAATATCGAGCGGGCAGACGTTTTCCGGGCGCTGGTCCCGGTGATATCGCACCTGGAGCCGGA
This sequence comes from Nitrospinota bacterium, assembly GCA_016235255.1. NCBI lineage: Bacteria > Pseudomonadati > Nitrospinota > Nitrospinota bacterium. Next base: position 8,584 of record JACRLM010000057.1, read on the forward strand.
AATGAAGATGCGCCGCCTTACGTTCTCCATCAACGGCATGAAGGCGGGCCTGGGCCAAGCTCCCACCCTGGGCGCGCTTGAGGCGGACTTCGACGTGGCGCAGATGGAGCGGGTATTTTTGAACCTTGTGGGCAACGCGGTGAAATACGGCCAGTCGGAAATATCCGTTGAAGTAAAGCAGGAGGGGCAGGAGATAATCTGCTCCGTGCGCAATGACGGCCATGGCGTGGCGCACGGCCAGGTGGGCCTGTTGTTCGACGAATATTACCAGGCGGGGGTGAAAAACAGGGGGGTGGGGCTGGGGCTGCCGACGGTCAAAAGGATCGTCGAACTTCATTATGGCCACATCACGGCCACGTCCGCCGAGGGAAAAGGATTTGGGATAGAATTCAGATGGCCCAGGACATTGGCCGACAGAAGGGAATTGGAGAACGTCAAGGCCGGCAACATGTGATGTGTTCATGAGCGAAGTTTTGTATAATTGCTTTTAGGGAGGCATGTGATATATGGACAATCCTATCAGGCAGGAAACTGTTGTCCTGCCGGGCGGAGTAATTGAAATCCGTTCGACAGGACTTGAGCCGGGATCGCATGTCGAAGTGATTATCTGCCCAAAAGACGCAAAGGCCACTCAAAAGAGGACGTTGAGCAGCCTTATCGGCGCCGGGAAGGGGGCGTTCAAGACTTCTGATGAGGCAGACGCATTTATTCGTAAATTGCGGGACGAATGGGAATAGGCGCAAAGATAAAAGGGGGCAAGGTCTATCTTGACGCCAATATCTTCATTTATCTGCTTGAAGGGCATCCCAACCACCAAAAGGTGATTGGCGAGCTTTTTCGAATTATCGACGCCGGAGGCTTGGCCGCGTTCACAAGCGAGCTTACGCTGATGGAAACCCTTGTCAAGCCGATGATGGACAATAATGAAGCGTTGGCAAACTTGTATATGGGCGCGCTTGAGACTTCTGATTCCCTGCACATAGAAAAAATCGGCCGTGATATCTTGATCGAGGCCGCGCGGCTGCGCGCTCAATCTCCAAGACTGCTCCTGCCGGACGCAATTCACGCGGCGACTGCCTTGGCGTTAAAATGCGGCGCTTTGATCACAAATGACAAAAAGTTGAGGCCCATTTCCGGCATAGATGTGGTCTTGATCTCCGAAGCGTCGGATGAGATGGATGAAACGGTGGCACTTCAACCATGACAGTAAAAGAAAACATCCTGGTCGTTGACGACGACCTCAACTCGCTCCAGGTGGTGGAGCAGTTCCTCAAATTGAAGAAATACGAGGTGACCCCCTGCCTCACCTTCGGGGACGCGAAGCGGGAGTTCTCCCCCGGCCTGTTCGACGCCGCGATACTGGACTATTACATGCCCGACACCACCGGGCTTGACATGATGCGCCAATTGCGCGAGACCGATCCGGACCTGCCGGTGATAATACTCACAGGCGAGCGGGACATAAAGATCGCCGTGGAGGCGATGAAACAGGGGGCGTTTAATTATATTTTAAAGCCGGTGGACCCGGACGAGCTTTATTCAGCGCTGGAAAACGCCGTGCGCACAGGCAAGCTGGTCCGTGAAAACCGGGAACTCAAGCACGATCTTAAGACTCGGTACAAGTTCGGCTCCATCGTGGGGGCTTCCGGCAAAATGATGGACGTTTACGACATGACCGCCCGCGCCGCTCGCGTGCGCTCCACGGTCCTCATCACCGGGGAGACAGGCAGCGGCAAGGAACTTATCGCCCGGGCGATCCATTACAACTCCGACCGGGCGGAGAAGCCCTTCGTCCGCGTCAACTGCGCCGCCGTGCCGGAAACGCTTTTGGAGGCGGAGCTTTTCGGGATAGAGAAAAACGTGGCAACCGGGGTGGACGCGCGCATGGGAAAATTCGAGGCGGCCAACGGCGGCACGATATTCCTGGACGAGATAGGGGACATGGCCATGCCCACCCAGGCCAAGATATTGCGCGCCATGCAGGAGCGGGAGGTGGAACGCGTGGGCAGTCACACCCCGCGCAAGGTGGACATCAGGATCATCGCCGCCACAAACCGCGACCTTGCCAGGGCCATCGAGGAAAAGGAGTTCCGGCTGGACCTTTTCTACCGGCTCAACGTGCTGGTGATCCACCTGCCGCCGTTGCGGGAGCGCAAGGAGGACATACCCGAGCTTGTGGAGCATTTTGTCAAAAGGTTCTGCGATGAGAATTGCGCGGCGTTGAAAAAACTGGCGCCCGAAACATTAAGCGCGCTTATGGCGTATCCGTGGCCGGGCAACGTGCGCGAACTGGAGAACACCATCGAACGCTCCGTGGTGATGTGCGACGGTGACACCATAGCGGTGGAACATCTGCCGGCGGCCATCCGCCATAACGCGGGCGCCACGGCTACTGCTCATGTTCCCCCCGCCGCCGATGTGCGCGACCTGGACCGTGCGGTGGAAGAGTTCGAGCGGGGCATCATCCTTTCCGCCCTGGAGCGCAACGACTGGCGGCAGAACAAGGCCGCCGCCGACCTCAACGTCACCGAACGGAGCATGTGGTACAAGATCAAGAAGCTTGGGATAGAGGTGAAAAAGGAGAAGGAAGGGGAGGAGTGAGGAGGTGAAAGTTACATACAACACGCAAGTGGATGTATTGCGTATTGTCCTGAGCAATTCCAAAATCGAGGAAAGCGACGAGGACAAACCTGGCGTGATTCTGGATTACGACAAAGAAGGCAACATCGTCGGCCTTGAAATACTTGACGCGTCCAAACGCACGGAGAATCCCCGTGCTATGGATTACACTATAGTTCAGGAATAGCTGGCAACCGCTCCCTCCCACACCGTCACGGCGCGTCCCGTAATCAAAACCCGCTCGCCGCGTATCTCCACAGTCAACTCCCCTCCACGTTTTGAGACTTGGCGGGCGTTAAAAGAAGTTTTGGCCAGCTTGCCGGCCCAGTATGGCGCCAGGGCGCAATGGGCGGAGCCTGTGACCGGGTCTTCGTTTATCCCGGCGGCGGGGGCGAAAAAGCGGGAGACGAAATCAACGCCCGCCTCGTCCCCTGCCGCTGTGACGATCACGCCGCGCATGGGGATTTTGGCGAGGGCCACGAAATCAGGCGATATCTCCCGCACGTCCGGCGCGCAGCAAAGTTCCACAAGGTAATCGGGCCCGCCCCTCTCCACGTTCATCGGATTGACGGCGCAAAGCGCCGCGATAAGCTCCGGCTGCGGCGGGCAGGGTTCTGGTTTTGCCAGAGGGAAATCCAGCGTGATGCCGCCGTCTGTAAGCGATGCAACCAGCGCGCCGCTCCGGGTGTTGAAAGTGATCGGTTTTGATTTGTCCGCCCGCCCTTTTGTCCAAAGCGCGTGGGCCGCCGCCAGCGTGGCGTGGCCGCAAAGGTCCACCTCAACCGTTGGGGTCATCCAGCGCAGATTGAATTCGTTGCCGCCGGTCTTGATCGGGAACGCCGTCTCCGAAAGGTTCATCTCCCCCGCCAGCGACTGCATCCAGCCGTCCGGAGCCGGTTCGTCCAGCAGGCACACCGCCGCCGGATTGCCGGAAAACGGTCTTGATGTGAAAGCGTCAACGCAAAGGATGGGGATGGATTTCATGTTTTTATCAGACGTATTGAAGGACTGGCATGACGATATTTCGTTATCATTACTTTAAGAAGTTAATGATAACTTTATAGCGTCCTGTATTATCGTGCAAGCTCCGCCGAAAAGCCCTCTTCGGCCATCGCCTTCTCAAAAACCGGGTCGAGCTTGGCGCATTCCCTCGCCAACCGCCGATGCTCCACTTGCGCAATCTTTTCCTGGACAGCGGCCTGAATGGCTTTGCTCCGGTTCGGGAAAACGTGTTTCTTGACCAAATGGTCCAGCCTGGCAAGGACCTTTTCATCCAAGCTGAGGGCGATTTTTGCTGTCCGCATATTATGTTCCAGTATAACAATTATCAAACAGTCTTATTCCTCTTCAAGTCAGCAATAAATTCCTTGAAGTCCATTTGCCCGATGCCGCACAAAATATGCCTAGCTCCCCACACAATGCCAATTGTAGTTGATTTTAATCTGCCGGAGTAAATGCCGACTAAATAACCCTCTTCATTGAAAAGAGTCAATCCCTTTTTTAGTTGAAACTCCCGGCATGACCGTCACGCCGCTTTCACCATTATCTTCCCCGCCAGAGCCCGTTTCATGATCTCACGCAGTTCTGGCAGGTGTTTATAACCGCTCACTTTCCTCAACCTG
>JACRLM010000058.1 GCA_016235255.1 Nitrospinota bacterium
CCATGGCACGCTCAATCCCTTCCACTTGAGAAAAGAATTTGAAAAAATACTCAGGAGGCTTTTTAATGAGTTATGGGCCAATGAACCATGAGGCGAAAATCCACGCCCCCTTCGGTTACCTTTTCCCGTGAGGCAACGCGTAAACGTCACACTGCTTCCCTTCCCGGGGGGAGCATGTGACTGAATGGCTCATTTTCCTTTCCTGATCCTCTCCGCCACGATCGCCGCGTGCCGGTTGTCCATGACGTTGTGGACGCGCACGATGGACGCCCCTTTCATCACGCACACCGCAGTAATGGCCGCCGTGGCAGCCTCGCGCCGGTCCACAGGCTCGCCTAGCGCCGCCCCGATGAACGACTTGCGCGACGCCCCCACCATCAGCGGGTAACCGAGCGCCGCGAACTTTTCCAGACCGTTGAGTATCGCGAAATTGTGCGAAACAGTCTTGCCGAAACCTATGCCCGGATCGAGGATGATTTTATGGATCCCGCTCTTTTTCAGGACGCTTGTCCGTTCCCGGAAATACCGCAAAATCTCCCCCGCCACGTCCCGGTACACCGGGCGTTTCTGCATCGTCTTGGGCTCGCCTTTCATGTGCGTCACCACCACCGGAGCCTGCGACTTTGCGGCGATCTGTATCATCCGTCCGTCACGCATCCCGGAAATATCGTTTATCATCGCCGCCCCGGCGGCCAGGGCCTGCCCGGCGACTTCGGGCTTGCGGGTGTCTATGGAGACAGGGATTTTGGGATGGCGCTTTACGATCATGCGGATCACGGGGACCACCCGCTCGGCCTCAACCTGCGCGGGGACGGGGTCGGAACCTGGACGGGACGATTCGCCCCCCACATCGAGGATGTCCGCCCCTTCGGCCACCAGCGCGCCGGCCCGGGCCACGGCCTCTTCCACGCTTATGAACATGCCGCCGTCCGAAAACGAATCGGGCGTGACGTTGAGTATCCCCATTATCAGGGGTCTTGCGAACCGGAAACGGTGACCCCGGTAACGGTATTCAGGCGGCGTACGGTCAGTCCGTCTTGCGCTCAACTTTTTCGACAACGAAAGTTTCCACCGCGTCGCCAATCTTCACGTCGTTGTAGCCGACCCCTATGCCGCACTCGTAGCCGTTGGCCACTTCGCGCGCATCCTCCTTGAAGCGTTTGAGCGAGGAGACCTTGCCGGTGTATATCACCACGTTGTCCCGGATAAGGCGCGCGTCCGATCCGCGGGTTATCTTGCCCGAGGAGACCACGCAGCCCGCGATGGTGCCGATCTTGGTTATATTGAACGTGTTGCGCACCTCCGCCCGGCCGGTGACTTTTTCCGCGAACACAGGTTCGAGCATCCCTTCGAGCGCCGCCTTGATGTCGTCCACGGCGTTATAGATGATGCTGTACAGCCTCACGTCCACCCCCTCCGTCTCCGCCATGGAACGGGCCTTTTCGGTGGGGCGCACGTTAAATCCGATCACTATGGCGTCCGACGCGGCGGCAAGGCTTATGTCCGTCTCCGTTATTCCGCCCACTGCGCCGTGGAGCACGCGGATGCGCACATCGCCGACGTTGATGTCCTCCAGCGCTTTCTTCACACCCTCGATGGAGCCCTGGAAGTCCGCCTTGATGATTATGTTAAGGTCCTTCACCGAGCCCCTTGTCACCTGGGCGTGCAGGTTCTCAAGCTTGAGGTGCTTGGCCTTGGCGCCCTCCGCCTTCTCCGCGTTTATCCGGGTGATGGCGATCTGGTGGGCCTTGCGCTCGCTTTCGGTCACCATGAACGTCTCCCCGGCCACGGGCACCCCCGAAAAACCGATTACCTCCACCGGTGTGGACGGCCCGGAGTGGTCTATTCTGCGCCCCTTGTCGTCCATGAGCGCGCGCACTTTTCCGTAATGCGCTCCGGCCACGAACGGGTCGCCTATCTTCAGCGTCCCTTTCTTGACCAGCACCGTGGCAACCGGGCCGCGTCCCTTGTCCAGCTTGGACTCTATCACCACGCCGAAGGCTTCCCTCTCCGGGTTTGCCTTAAGCTCCAGCACTTCCGCCTGCAGCAGAAGCATCTCCAGCAGATGTTCGATCCCTATGTTCTTTTTGGCGGACACTTCGCAGAATATCGTCGTCCCGCCCCATTCCTCGGGCACAAGCTCGTGCCCGGCCAGTTCCTGCTTTATCTTGTCCGGCGCGGCGCCCGGCTTGTCTATCTTGTTCACCGCCACGAGCACCGGAACGCCCGCCGCCTTGGCGTGATGGATCGCCTCCACCGTCTGGGGCATCACCCCGTCGTCCGCGGCCACCACGAGCACCACGATGTCCGTCACCGCCGCGCCGCGGGCGCGCAACGCGGTGAAAGCCTCGTGGCCCGGCGTGTCCAGGAACACCACGGTCCCTTTTTCCAGCTTCACGGAGTATGCGCCTATTTTCTGCGTTATGCCGCCAGCTTCCGTCTCCGTGACTGACGTTTTGCGTATGGTGTCCAGAAGCGATGTCTTGCCGTGGTCCACGTGGCCCATGATGGTCACCACCGGCGGGCGCAGAAGAAGCTTGGAGACGTCCTCCACCTCCTTCTCGGCCACTTCCGTCTCGTCCTCTTCCCGGGTCTTGATCTCGTATCCAAGCTCGAGAGCCAGCTCTTTGGCCACTTCGGCGTCTATCGTCTGGTTCAAATTGGCCATTATCCCCTTGCCGATGAGCTTGCCGATGATCTCGTTGACCCCAAGCCTAAGCTTTTCAGCGAACTCTTTTACGGTGGTGGCCTCGTCTATCACGATCTTGCGGGCCTCTATCTCCCGCTTTGCGCGCTCTTCTTCATCGATCAGCCGCTGGATTTCGGCCTCCTCGGCCCTCTGCTTGCGGCGGACCTCTTCAAGTTCGCGCTCTTTTTTCTTGGTCTCCGCGGCCGCCTTGCGCTTTATTTCGTCGTCTTCCTTGCGCCGCAGACGCTCAAGGCGCTTTCTTTCTTCTTCGTCGCGCTTGCGCTCCCACCTGTCGCGCCCCTCGTCGCGCCTTCTGGGCTTCTCCTCGGTCTCGCCGGCGGGCCTTTTTGGGGCGGACGGCGCCGCCGGGGGCGTGTGCGGGCGCGGGTGCTGCGGTTTCTGACGGAAATCCCTTTTCTCCTCCGGCCTGTGCTCCACCCTTGGCGGATGGGGCGCCGCCGGTTTCACGCCTTCGGGCCTTCTTGCCTGCGCCGGATGGACATGGGCCGCAGGGGGGACGGGAACAACTGGCTTTATTTCTTTTTTCACAGGTTCGGCTTCCGGCTCCGCTTTCGGCGCGGCTGGAGGCTCTTGAGTTACGGGAGCGGTAACAGCGGCAGGTATTTCAGTCGCCGCAGTTATGGGCTCAGCGGCGGCATGCTCCTTTTTTTCAGCATGCTGCACCGGCTTTTTACCCGTTTCTTTGGAAGGTTTTACGGCAACCGGTTTTTCGGGCTCTTTGGGAGCCTCCGCCTTCGGCCTGGCCTTCTTCGGTTTTGTGGCGATGCCCATGGCCGCCACCTGCTTGCGCAACCGGTCGGCCAGGTTGTTGTCAATAGTGCTCGAATGGCTCTTCACCGGGTAGCCCATTTTCCCGATGATGTCCACCAGTGTCTTGCTTTGCACGCCAATGTCCTTGGCCAGCTCGTAAATCCGTATGCCTGACAAATCGCTCTCCTTGAATGCCTGAAAAAACCTTCCGGTTTTCGCCAACCCTGTACGGTTAAATTATTGATGTTAACATGAATCCTTTCACGGCGCCATAATTACAAGTTCCATTTTTCTTAAAGGCCCAAGCCGCTTCATGTAGGTTGCTGTCCGGGGTGTTTGAGCGCGCAAGCGCGTCACCCCGGACTCCTCGTATCACGATAGAGGACACCGGGGTGACCGCCCTTCGGGCTACAACACCCCGGTGAGCGGTAATTTTCTAAAAGCATGAAGCCGCGCCACGCGGCCTGCTTTCCTCTTCCAGTAATACTATTTTTGGGATAGTATTACCGCATAACATTTCATCGGACGGCGGAGAATGCACATTCCGGACGGGTTTTTAAGCTTTGAAGTGGGGGCGGCGGCATTCGCCGTTTCCGCGGCGGCGGGCGCGGCCGCCTTCAAAACCTCGGGCGACGGGGACGCGGACAGGCGCGCCCCGTTGCTGGGAGTGACCTCCGCGTTCGTGTTCGCGGCGCAGATGATAAACTTCCCCGTCGCAGGGGGAACGAGCGGCCATTTCGTCGGCGCGCTGTTCTCCGCCGTGGCCTTAGGGCCCGCAAACGCCGTGATAGTAATGGCCTCCGTTATCACCCTGCAATGCCTGCTTTTCGCCGACGGCGGGGTGACGGCGCTGGGCGCAAACATCATGAACATGGGGGTGATCGGCGGTCTGACGAGCTACTACGTCTTCGCGGCGCTAAAGTCCTTCGCCCCGCGCAACCGCAAATGGTTTTTGGCCTCCGCCGCCGTGGCGGCGTGGGTCTCTGTGGTGGCGTCGTCCGCCGCGTGCGCGCTGGAACTGGCCTTTTCCGGAATTTCCCCGATGCAGGCGGTCCTGCCGGCCATGACGGCGGTCCATTCCGTTATCGGCGTGGGCGAGGCTGTCATCACCGCCTCCGCCCTTTCCATCGTGATGGCCGCAAGGCCGGACATCATCGCTTCGCTGAATTTTGACCCGCAGACGGCTCGGCCCATGGGCGCAGGGGAAAATCCATAGAGGCCTCTCAACCTCGGTTGGCGGTCAACCTAAAATTGGAAGCTTCCTGATTCTTAAACGCGTGGGCTCAAACACCACGAGGGCTCCTTCTTCAAGCTGGCTCTCTATCGCCGGAAGGTTTGCCAGAAGGAGCTTTAACTGCTCTTCCGGACGCTTCTCCGCCCCGGAGCGGAAAAGAATAAGCGACGGCCTTGATGAATTCTAATTGGCCAGCAAAGCCCCGAAATCAGCGTCACTGGAGATGATTGTCCTGCTCTCGGATTCGGCGAACCTGAAAATCTCCTCATCGCCTGCGGTGGCAAGCCCCACATCCCTTACATGACGGCTGTCAAACCCGGCAATATTCAGACCGTTGGACAATACAGGAGAGAGGGTGTTATCAACAAGGAATTTCAAGAGGCCTTAACCAAAGGCAGTTCGCGCTCACGCACCGCCTGGGCCGCAAACCTCAGCGCTTCTTTAATGTCTTCCTTTTGAAGGTCCGGATAGTCCCGCAATATCTCTTCCTCGGCCATCCCTTGGGCGACCATGTCTATCACCGCGGCGACAGGGATGCGCAGGCCGCGAATGCACGGGGCTCCCCCCATTTGTTTCGGGTTGACTGTTATCCGCTGGAAGTTCATGGGATATATTCTCCTTTCGGGAATTATACCATTTGCGGCGGGCTGGGTGTGAAAGCGCCTTCAACCCTTTCACCTCCCGCCAAGCAGGTTGTATAATCCTTCAAAACACTCTATTCAAAACAATGACCGATCTCTGGAGACTGATACTCGATCCGCCGTGTGGCGGCGCTTTGAACATGGCCGCCGACTCCCTGCTGTTAAAACAGGCGGAGAACGGCGCGCCCCCTGCGCTGCGGCTGTATGGATGGAGCCGCCCATGCGTGTCCATCGGGTACGCCCAGGACATTGGCGACGTGGACATTGAAAACGCCGGGGCCGTCGGCGCGGACATCGTCCGCAGGCCCACCGGCGGCAGGGCTGTGCTGCATCATGACGAACTGACCTACGCGGTGGCCATACCCTCATCAAGCACACTATTCGGCCCGCTGGGGGATGTGTACGAACTGGCGGCGCGCGCCATCCGGCTGGCGATAGAGTCGTTCGGTATCAGCGTTGACAGCCCCGCCCATCATTCCGCGCCGGGGCGCAATCCGTGCTGTTTCGCGTCCCGGACCAGAAGCGAGATTTCGGTGAATGGCCGGAAGGTTGTGGGAAGCGCCCAGCGCCGGGTGAAAAATGCGGCCCTCCAGCACGGCTCGATCATCCTTTCGATGGACGTTACGGCCTATCTTTCTTGCCTGAGCTGGAAAAACGATGCGGCAAAGATGAAGACGGCCGCCGGAATCGGCGGATTGAATGATGGCAGGGAAATCTCCATCGCCAGTGATGAACTGGCGGGGGAGGTTGTCCGCGCCTTTGAAAAACTGCACAGGATAAGTTTTGACAAGCGCCCGTTCTCACCGCAGGAACTAAGTGAAATAGAGTTGTCCGGCGAGGCGTTCGCGGCGCCGGATGGGGTCACCGGAGCGCGGTCACTTTAGCGGCGCCCACTTTTTCGACCCGTTATAGTCCTTCCCGGTCCATATCGTGAAAAGCCGGGTGACCTCCCCTCCCCTTTCGATGGGGATTTGCTTTACCTTCTTCACATCCGTGAGCCTGTAAAGCTCCTCCGGCGGTTCTTCGAACCTCAAATCGGTGACTATAATCGCCGTGCGCCCGGCCAATGTCTTTTCGTCGTCCCAGAAATCGAACTGGTCCGTCCTCTCGTTTATGCACGCCACCGGGATTTTATTTTTCGTCGCGAACATCATCTGCGAACAGAGCACCCAGTGATGCGCCAGAGCGAAAGGTTCCCCCCCCTCCTCGCGCTTGATCTTTTCGTACAGGGCCGATATTTCCGGCCCAACCTTGTCCCACCCGAGGATCTCGTTTGTTATGTCATATTTCGCCTTGATCGGCAGGATGGGATGGAACACATGTATGTAAAACGCGGCGAAAGCGGCGCAAGCCATGGCCGTGGCGGCCCAGAACCAGCCTTTGGCCCACGCTCTGGCCCTGCCAGTCCATTTTTCCATCCCTTCGAACCCCAGCGACACTGTCATCACAATCGCCGTAAGGTATCCGAAGGCTGGCCAGTGCGGCTCCGCTTCGTCCGTCCACACGGTCACTGCATAGAAGAAAAGAAGCGTGGGAATGGAAAACGCCGCCAGCGTGGCGTAACGCGCGTCCCCGCCAATCGCGCGCTTAACCCCTTTTACGCATCCCCACAGGAGCCCGATAAAATACAGGGGTGTGACATACAATCCTTGTCCGCCCACAAGCCTGCCGAAGTTGTTCCATGAAAAACCGGCCCAATGATGCCTCTCCACCAGGTGGAACTTGAAGCTGGGCCAATGGTTTGCATAGTTCCAGCAGATCACAGGCGAGAACACCGCCAGCGCGATAAGCCCCATGATGTACGGCTGGGGCCTTAGATACCAATGCCTGTAAGCCGGGACCGCCGCCACAAGGACCATCATCGAAGGGAGCAGCAGGATGGCGAAATATTTGCTCACAAGCCCCGCGCCCAGGATCACCCCCAGCGCATACCACAGCCACGCCGGGCCATTGTCCACAAGCAGCCGGCGCGCCACTATCACAAACAGTATGTACAGAAACGCCGCGGGGATGTCCGGCACCATCTGGAGCGCGCCGATCCCGAACATGGGGATGAGGTTGAACACCAGCAGTGAATAGAAAGCGATTCGAGCATCGCCGAAAATGTCCATCACCAGCCGGTACATCAGCCAGCAGATGCCTATGAACAGGACGAGCGACGGCAGGCGGGTCATGAAGGCAGAATCGCCGCCGATGGAGGTGGACAGGCTGATCAGCCACGCCACCATGGGAGGATGGTCGTAATAACTCAAGGCGAGCTTGCGCGACCAGGCCCAGTAATAGCTTTCAGAGTCGCCAAGGCCCGTAAGCCCCATCATGGCCATGCGGAACAGGGCGAATCCGGTCACCAACGCGGCGCTCCACAAGGCGTAACGCCTGCTTGCCGGCGTTGTCATCAGACCGCCACGAACGATATGCCGTACCGCGAACAGACCTGCTCCATCGCGGGCATGTCCACCACCAGCGTCTTGCCCGCCTCCACCGCCAGAACGGATGCCTTGAACCGCCCCATAGTTTCCACGGTGGTAACGCCCACTGCAGGCACGTCGAACCTCTCGTCCTGGTCCGGCTTTGCCACCTTGCACACCACCGCTCCTTCTCCGGCGATCCGTGCGCCTCTTTCGATGGCCTCGTCCGTCCCCTCGATGGCCTCAACGGCGAGAACGGCCCCGTCCTTCACCACCACCGTCTGCCCGATGTCCATCGCGGCTATGCCCCTGGCCATTTTCATGCCGAAAGTTATGTCCGCCCTCTGCGCCTCCAACGGGGCCCGGCCGGCCAGAAGCCCGGCTCCGGGCATGTGGTGTTTGAGGAATTCGGTCTGGCTGACCACCGTGAAACCCTCTTTTTCAAGGGCGCCGGTTATGGCGTTCATCACCGCGTCGTCGTTTTTCAGGTCCAGGCTTCTCATTATGGACAAAGCCTTAAGGTCGAATTTAGGATTTTTGTAAAGCACACGCTTGTCCACCTTGCCGAGCATGGTGATCTCGGTGACTCCGCTCTTTTTGAACGTGGAGATCACTTTGCCCGCCTGACCCAGCCCCATCAGGTTGACGCTGGAGACAATCGGCGCAAGCAGTTCGGCGGCCGCCTGGTCGAACACCACCGCCACCACCTCGCGCCCTGCGCAGACAGCTTCCCTTGCGAATATTGCGGGAAGCTCCCCCTTCCCGGCGATCAGTCCGGCGGGTTTATGTTTCATCAGACGGCGGGAGCTAGGGACTTCCTGACCAATTTCAACTTGTCGAGCGCCATAAGCGCGACTTTCAGCGACAGCAGTTCGTTTTCCACCGATATGCGCCGGTCCGCCCCGTTGGCGGCGCAGTCTATCAGATGCGCCAGTTCCAGCTTGAGCGGATTGTCCTTGTGGACGAAAATCTTCTCCACCAGCGACTCCTGGGCGTACCGCAGCTCCTGCCGTGAAAGCTGGTGCTGCGACGACGCGCGGCGGTGCACCACGATGTCCTGGTGGGTATAGTCCAGGTAGATGTACTCTTTCTCCTGCGTAACCGCCAGCGACCGGATTTTCTCCTGCGACACCCGTGAGGCGAGCATGTTGGCCATGCAGCCATTCTCAAAGCGCATCTGGACGTTGACCACGTCCTCATTGTCCGAGAACACCGAAGAGCCGATCACGTTAAGCTCGGCGATGGGTGAGTTGACCAGGTTCAATATTATGTCCAGGTCGTGGATGAGCAGGTCCAATATCACCCCGTCGTCCTTCATTCTCGGATCGAACGGGCCCATGCGGCGCGACTCGATGAATATGGGATCATGCGCCACTTTCATAAGCTCCTGCACGGCGCCGTTGAACCTTTCCACGTGCCCCACATGGAGCGCCACCCCTTTTTTGTCCGCGATGTCGAAAAGCTCCGCCGCCTGGGCAAGGTCGCTGCAGATGGGCTTTTCCACCAGGCAGTTTATCCCCGCCTGCAGGCATGCCTTTGCTATGGTGTAATGCTGGACCGTTGGCACGGCGATGGAGACCACGTCCACCTTGCCGAAAAGGGATGTGAAATCGGTGTAGCTTTCAGTATTGAACCTGCGCGCTATTTCCGCCGCCTTGGCCCCGTCTATGTCCACCACGCCGGCAAGCTCCACCCCTGGAAGCTCCGAATATACGCCCACATGATACTGCCCCATCCTCCCGGCGCCGATGACCCCGGCGTTGATGACGCGGCTGTTCTTCTCTTTCGCGCTCATTTACTCACTGCTCTGGTTGTGAAACAAAGCTGTCATTATATACCATGCCGTCCTTCATTCTGACAACCCTCCCCATTTTTTCGGCAAGCGATTGATTATGCGTGACTATCACGAATGTCTGCCCGCGCTCGGCGTTCAATTTCGTGACAAGCCCGAAGACCTCGTCGCCGGTGGCGGTGTCCAGGTTGCCGGTGGGCTCGTCGGCAAGCACCATGGCCGGGCCGTTGACCAGCGCCCGGGCGATGGCCACCCGCTGCTGCTCCCCGCCGGAAAGTTTTCCGGGCCGGTGGCCGGAGCGGGCCTTTAGCCCCACCATCTCCAGCAACTCCCCGGCTTTATTAACCGCGTCCCGCCTGTTCGCCCCGGCGATCATGGCGGCCAACGCCACATTCTCCTCGGCGGTGAACTCCGAAAGCAGGTGGTGGAACTGGAAAACAAAACCCACCATGCGCGACCGGAAGGAGGCCAGTTCCCGCTCTTCCATGGCGAATATGTCCGTCCCGTTGTATAGCACACGCCCTTCCGACGGCTTGTCCAGCGCCCCCATGATATGTAAAAGGGTGCTTTTGCCCGCCCCGGAGGCGCCCATCACTCCGACGATCTCCCCGGCGCCCACCGAAAGGTCCACCCCATTGAGAACTTCAATCCGGCTTTGGCCCATGAAAAAGTGGCGGCGAAGCCCCTCCACCCTCACGAATTCTTCCACGTTCTTCTTTTCCATATTCACGATAACTATCCTAGCGCGGCGAGCACTGCGCCCGATATGAGCGGGACGGTCAGGTTGTCGTCCACTGGGCCGGAATAAAGCTCCGCCGCCGCCGCCGCCGCCGCTCCGGCCACCGAGAGGGGAAGCGGGAAACCGCCTATGCCCACGGCCACCGCCACGCACACCGCGAACATCGCAAGGCTTCCTTCAAGCGACCGGCCGTTGTGAAGCCTGAACCTGCCGAATTTTTTTCCAAGTATCGCCGCCGCCGGGTCCCCCAGCGATATGAAGTAAAGCACCGTCACCGCTATCACCGGAGAGAACAATATCAGCGCCAGCGCCGTCCCGCCAAGCATGTACGCAACGCCTGTGAGCACATGCGCCTCCTTCTTTTTCATCAGGAACGCAAAATGCCGCGCAAACCAAAGGTTCACCTTTTCATTGCGTATCCGCGCCGTGTCGAAAGCAAGCCATCCGAACGCCGCCGCCACCATCAAAGCGGTGACAAGGCTTCTGGGCACCGGCTCAAAAAGGTACACGGTGGGTATTATGGAGGCTGTGAGCGCATGGAAGAGCTTTCGCGGCATGTGCGAATCGTGAAAAACCCGGGTCATCCGCCAGCCCGCCTTTTATTCATAGCGCAACGCCTCCACTGGATCGAGCCTCGAGGCGCTCCATGAAGGGTATATGGTGGCCAGCGCCGTGATAAAAAGCGCGGCCAGCGATATCATCCCCACGTCCGAATAGTCTATAAGCACCGGGAGGGTGTCCACGTTATAGACATCCTTCGGCAGTTTTATGAACTGGTACCTGTCCAGCAGGGCGCAAAGGGTAAATCCGCCGATGTTCCCCAGCAGCACCCCCGCCACGCCGATTATCATCCCTTCCAGGAAAAACACCTTCATCACACTTCCCTTGGATGCGCCCATCGCCTTTAAGATCGCTATGTCCCGCGATTTTTCCATCACCACCATTATCAGCGTGGAGACGATGTTGAACGCCGCCACGCAGACTATCAGCGCCAGGATAATCCCGATCACCGCCTTCTCCAGCGCCAGTGCGAAGAACAGGTTGCGGTTCAACTGGCGCCAGTCCCGCACCACATACGGATAGCCAAGCGTCTCGCCGATCTTTTCGGCTATGGCGGGGGCCTTGTAAATGTCGTCCACCTTCACCTCCACCCCGGTGACGTTTTCCCCCATCCCGAAAAGGGACTGGGCCTGCGAAAGGGAGATGAGCGCCAGCGACGTGTCGTATTCATACATCCCGGCGCTGAATATGCCCGCCACGTAAAACTCCCGTGAAACAGGCGCCGCGCCGCCGGGGGTGATCTTCCCGGAGGGGCTGACCACCGTTATCGGATCGTTCAGGGTGACATGGAGGTTACGCGCCAGTTCGGACCCGATCACGATGCCATGCCGCGTCACCTCCACCGGCAGGCCTAGGTCGTCCATCTCCATCCCCTTGCGAGCAATGCCTGTGGCCAGCGGCTCCAGGCTCCCTTCCTTTATGTAATTGCCGATGTCTGTGGACTTGATTTCGCGCGAAAGGTCCACCCCCCGGATCACCACGCCGGACACCCTTGTGGCGGAGGTGAGCATCACCTGGTTCATCACGAAAGGAGACACGGCGGCCACCCCGGGGGTCTGTCTGGCGATGTCCACAATACGCTTTGATTCGCTTATCCCCCCCGTGGCCACATGGGTGATTATTATGTGGGAGTTTGCGCCGAGGATCTTCTTTTTCAGGTCTTCCTGCATCCCGGTCATCACCGCCAGCACGACGATGAGCGCGGTGACCCCCACGGCGACGCCGAGGATGGATATCCATGTGATAAGCGATATAAACGTCTGTTTTCGCTTGGCCTTCAGGTATCGAAGGCTGATGAACCATTCGTATGACATAGGAATGAAGTATAACGCAATAGCGCGGGATTAGGGTCAAATTTTGGGGAGGCGCTATGCAGTTTGAAGTATGGGCAGACCTTTGTGTCTGCCCTCTGATGGGCGCACACGCAGGTTCCCAGCAAAAGTTCAGGAGTATGCAAGCGTTACTTGTAAATTGAATGATCTCCTACGGAATGAAAATAGACCGTTCCCTGCTCTCCAAATTCAAAAATAATGCGATGTTTCCGGTCGAGCGAAAAAGCCCAGAAATCCCGCAAACGCCCGTGCAGCTTGTGGGGTTTCAGCCGCGGGTCAAACGGATTGGAGCGGAAAACAACTTCCTTTTCCTCAGCGATAACTTTGATATTTTCTGGCAGGTTTTTATATTGACGGGCAAAAAGCGGGGAATAGACGATTTTCACAGGCCTAGCGGAGGGATTTTAAAGATTTTAAGACTTTCCCTTTCCCGGCGGCTATTTCTTTCCTGCTGGCGGCAAGCTCGCTGAACAACTGGTTTTCTTTCCACAACCGCAAAAGGTCAACAAAGAAATCCACCTCATTTTCATACCGCCCCTTGCGAAGCGCGGAAGAAAATTCTTTTCGAAGCTTTGGAGGCACGGTCACGGTATTCATATTAGTGTCAGTTTACCATAAATCAGGCGTTTTTCCCCGGGAGCGCGGGGTGGCGCGGCCACAGCGAGTGGCGCGGCCACAGCTAATTGCGCCGCCACAGCGAATTGCCAGCATCACTTTAATGGAGCCTCAAAGACTCCATAATGCTTCCCCGTGCTTGCCTCTATTAGCGCTTCCCCGTGGCCGCATCCATTAACGCTTCCCACAGTGGCCGCATCTATTAGCGCTTCCCCGTGGTCGCTGACCACGGATTCCTAAAGCGAGGAACCGGGGTCAAGGCGCTCGCATCCTCTCCACCAAGTGGAACTTTCACTACTCTCCCCCCTCCTTATACCTCTCCATCCCCCACGTTAAAATCCTTACCTTCTTCCCGTCCGTTATCACCCTCACCTCGCCGTCCATATCCGTGCGGAAGACCCGCATCCCGGCGGCTTTTATCCGCTCCAACGCTTTTGCGCTTGGATGATGGTGGTTGTTCCGGTATCCGGCGCTGATAATCGCCGTCCTGGCCCCCACCGCCTTCAAAAACTCCGGTAATGACGACGACGCGCTGCCGTGATGGGCGATCTTTATCACGTCCGCCCGGATGTCCGCCCCGGAACTCACCAGCCATTGCTCCGCCTCCTTGCCGATATCGCCAAGGGTCAAAACCCGCACCTCGCCGTATTCAAGCATGATGGCCAGCGAGGCGTTGTTCACAGCCTCCTTATACGGCGCTTCCCCATTTGGCGGATTCAAGACTCTCGCCTTCAACCCGCCGGGAAATTCCAGCGTGTCCCCCGCGTACAACCGCCGGTGGCCCCCCGGCGCTTTGATGGAGCCGCGAAGCTTTTCCATCGCCTCGCTTTGCGCCCCGTTGTCCATGAACATCTCCGGCGCCGCCAGCGACGCCAATCCCGCCAACCCGCCCAAATGGTCCGAATCCTCGTGGGTGGCGATCATGGCGGTGATCCCGCTCCTCCCTTCGCGGAACAAAAGCGGCGCCACCAGCGACCGCCCCGGATCGAATGTCTCAAACTTCGGCCCGCCGTCTATCACCATCGCCCCTTTTTGCGGCCACAGGACCATTGTGCAATCACCCTGCCCGATGTCCACAAACCGCGCCACAAGCTCTCCGCCATCCCCCGCGGACCTGGGCGGGACCAGAAAAATCACCAGCGCAACCACAGCCGCGCCCCCCGCCGCAATCCATCGGGCCGCGCCGCGTTTCATCAAAAGCAGCGCCCCGATACTTAAATAATAAAACGCCAGCGCCGCCGGATGGAACGCCGTGACAGCCTTGTATGACATGGGCAGTCCCGCGGCCCATGCCGAAAGTGTCCCGATCAGCCCCATCATCCAACCAGTCAGGTCCGTGGCGAGGCCATGCCCTCCCATCGCCCAAAGCATCCCCCAGGGTATGGCAAACGAAGATATTGGCACCACGATCGCGTTGACCAGGAATCCATAGACCGGCGCGTTATTGAAGTGATACGCCACTATAGGGGCCGTGCCGATGGTGGCGAAGACGGAGACGGCGATGTATGAAAAGAGCCACGGGGCCTTGCGGACAATGGTTTGACGCCATGTGGGGGCTATCTCCTCCAGCGGGGTGAGGAAAAACATCGGTTTCCACCACCGTTCCATGAATATGACGATGGCGAACACCGCCGTGAAGGAAAGCTGGAATCCCGCGTCGAAAAGCGCCCAGGGCCACATGAGCAGGATGATAAACAGCGCCACGCCGAACGAGCCGTAAAAGTCCCGCCCGCGCCCAGCCATCACCGCCGCAAGGTACACCCCGATCATTATGGCCGACCGTATTATGGGAAACTTCATCCCCGTGAGCGCCGCATAGAACACCGCCATCATAAGCGCCACAAACGCCGCGCCCCGCATCGGGATCCCCGCCGACGCCCAATGATAACGGACAGGGTAGGCCATGGCGAAAAACATGAGTTTCGCGGCGAAAAAACAGGCCATCGCCACGAATCCGACGTGCAGCCCCGATACGGAAAGGATGTGCGCCGTGCCGGCCCGGGAAAAATCGCTGCGCTGCTCCGGGGTTATCATCCCGTCGTCCCCCAGCAGGATCGCCCACGTGATGGCCGTCGCCTCCCGTTTCCCCATGTCCAGGTTGCGCCGCATCCGCTCCTTGACCGCCTCCACAGGGCGCATCCAGTTAAAGGTTGTCCCGGTCAGTGTGATATTCGTTTTTTTGCCGGTGAAAAAATCGCCGTGAATGTCCCTTTCCTTCATGTACGCCTCGTAATCGAAGGCGCCGATGTTCCGGAACCCGCGAGGCTGCCGGAATTTCACGTTCTCCAGCAGCAAGATATCGCCAGGCGACGGCTCAAAAGATGAATATCCGGTTCCGCGCCGCATAACAAGCCTTGCCGCGCCGGAAGCCTGCGCTCCTCCGATGGACTTTACCTCCACGATATAGCGGGTATTGTGGGGCCGGACGCTGTCGGTAAATTTCACCTCCACTGTGGCGGCCACGTCCCCCTCGATGTCCATCCGGGAGACATGATTTGACCGGATTTCTTTAAAGCCGTGGCCGGATATGACAGCCGCCCCGCCAGCCAGCGCCAGCGCCATAATCACCCGCAATCCAATGTCCGCCCGCCACAGCGCGGCGGCAAAGCCCAGCGCCACGGCGCCAAGGATGGCTGGATCGCAATCGTAAAACCTGCCGAAGGCTATTCCGGCGGCGAATGAAAAGGAGGCAAGAAGGGCAGGATGTTCTATGGACGTGTCAGGGGAATCGCCGTTCACAATTATCCCGGTATGTTCGCAATAATCCGCCGCCCCTCCCCCAAGGCGCGGCGCAAATGGCTACGAAAGTATGCTCGCCGCGCCCACGGTGCGGAACTTCCTGCGCCGCTGCTCGATTATCTGCGCGGAGTTCATCCCCGCAAACTGGTCCAGATGGCGCCGCAGCGCCCTGCGGAGTATGGAGGCCGCCTGCTCCGGAGACCTGTGCGCCCCGCCCAGCGGCTCTTTTACAATCTCGTCTATCACCCCCTGCTTTAAAAGGTGTGAAGCGGTGAGCGACAGCGCATCGGCCGCCTCCTCCACCTTGTCGCAGCTGTTCCACAATATGGCCGCGCATCCTTCCGGGCTTATCACCGAATATATGGAGTTCTCCAGCATCAGCACCTTGTTGCCAACGCCCAACGCCAGCGCCCCGCCGGAGCCTCCCTCGCCGATCACCACGCTTATCACCGGCACGGCCAGAGACGCCATCTCCATGAGGTTTCGCGCGATGGCCTCGGACTGGCCCCGTTCTTCGGCCCCCACGCCCGGATATGCCCCCGGCGTGTCCAGCAGCGCCACTATCGGCACGCCGAACTTCTCCGCCAGCTTCATCAGCCGCATAGCCTTTCGATAGCCTTCCGGCTGGGCCATGCCGAAGTTGCGGTATATCTTTTCCTTGGTGTCCCGCCCCTTCTGGTTGCCGATGAGCATCACAGCCCTGCCGTCCAGCTTGGCGAATCCACCCACGATGGCGTGGCAGTCGCCAAACGCCCTGTCGCCGTGAAGTTCGGCGAATCCGGTGGTCATGCTCTTTATATAATCCAGCGTATAGGGGCGGGCGGGATGGCGCGCAAGCCTGGCCCGCTGCCAACTGGTCAGCTTGGCGAATATGTCATGCCTCTTCCGGTTGACCGCTTTGTGGAGCTTTTTGATCTCCGACGCATGGTCCACCCCGTGCTGGACGAAATCGTTGCGCAGATCCTCGATCTGGCTCTCCATCTTCACGATCGGCTCCTCGAAATCAAGGAACGTCAACGGCGGCATGTATGAATCCTCGCTTTGCACAATATAAATTAAGCCCGCATTATACCAAAAACCGCCGGACTATATCCTTAATTTGATTTGCTGGCGAATTGCCTCATATTAAAAGTAACCGAAGAATTAGGCGAAAATGATTCGATGCCTCATGTTTCATGTAACCGAAGGGAGCATGGAATATGGGCAAAAGCGCCAGAAAAGAATACCTTGCGAAAATCAAGGGCCGCTAC
>JACRLM010000059.1 GCA_016235255.1 Nitrospinota bacterium
AAATTCTACAGATTCTGAGCCTCACAATGTTCGAGAAAACCCCGTTGGATCAACTGCTTGCGGAAACTGTCATAAACGGATTTCAGCCGGTTTCAGACAATCAGCTGTTTTTGTTCGACTAACGTTGGGACACTAGTGATAGAGTATATGTATTGATGGAGAATGAAGTGGCGGTATTAAGCGAAATAGAAGTGAATGGCGCCTCCGTGGCTGGGGCCGGTGTGAAGGTGAAGGCCATAGGGCTTTTGTCCGGAGGATTGGACAGCAACCTTGCCACCCGCATAATGCAGAGGCTTGGATTCGACGTGACGGCGCTTAATTTCATGAGCCCGTTCTGCACCTGCACCCGCAAGGACCACGGGTGCAAAAACGAGGCGAAACGGCTTGCCGAGGAGCTTGGCATCCCTGTCCGGGTGGAATTCATGGGGAAGGAATATATCGGCCTTGTGCGCAATCCGAAGTTCGGGTACGGCAAGAATATCAATCCCTGCGTGGACTGCCGCATCATGATCTTCCGCAGGGCAAAGCAGATAATGGAGGAGACCGGGGCGGCGTTCATATTCACAGGCGAGGTTGCCGGCCAGCGCATGATGTCCCAGAAGATAGACAGGATGAGGATGATAGAAAAAGAGGCGGGGCTGGACGGGCTTGTGGTGCGGCCGCTGTGCGCAAAGCTTCTGCCCCCGACGGTCCCGGAGTTGAACGGCACACTGGACAGGGAACAGATGCTGGCGATCCACGGCCGGTCGAGAAAAGAGCAGGTGCGCATCGCAAAGGAAGAGTTCGGGATGACGGACAACCTGTGTTCGTCCGGCGGGTGCCTGCTGACAGACCAGCATTTCGCCAACAGGATGCGGGACCTTCTGGACAACGACGTAGAAGCGGGGGTGAAAGACGCCAGGCTATTGCGGCTTGGAAGGCATTTCCGTGTCAGCCCGGAGGTGAAGCTTGTGGTGGGCAGGGACGAGGAGGAGAACAAGCGGCTTATGAGGATGGCCGGTGACGAAGATTTCATATTCTACGCCGCCGAGGTGAACGGGCCGCTTGCCGTCGCCAAAGGGAAGCTTAGCCGCGAATCAATCGGCGTCATCGGCGGGGTCACCGCCAGGTATTGCGACGCAAAGGACGCGCCGAGCGTGAAAATAGAGTATAAGAAGAAGAAAGAGGCCGCCGCCTGGACAATCGAGGCTGCGCCCGCCGATGAAGAATCGCTAAGCCGGATGCGGCTATAGCGCGGTATGGAGGATCGCCATGAGTGACACCCGCTTTGTATATCTGGACAACAACGCCACAACGCGCATACACCCGGAAGTATTGGAGGCCATGCTCCCTTACCTGAAGGACAATTTCGGCAATCCGTCGTCGGCCCATCACCACGGCAGGGCGGTGAAGGCGAAAATAGGCGAGGTGCGCGAGATAGTGGCGTCTGCGTTGGGGGCGGGCCCCTCGGAAATATATTTCACGTCCGGCGGCACGGAGTCCGACAATCTGGCTGTGAAGGGATTTGCGTGGGCCAACCGGAAAAAGGGAGGGGGCCGTGTGATCACCTCCGCCATAGAGCATCCGGCGGTGCTTGAGCCGTGCAAGTATCTGGCGAAAAACGGGTACGACATGGTTAAACTGTCGGTGGACGCCTCCGCAATCGTAAGCGTTGAAGAGGTCCGTGATTCGATTGACGAGAACACGGTGCTTGTGAGCGTGATGCACGCAAACAACGAAGTCGGCTCTATCCAGCCAGTTGAGGAAATAGCCAAAGCGGCGAAGGAAAAAGGGGTGGCCGTCCATACGGACGCGGTGCAGACATTCACGAAGGTCCCATTCACTGTGGACAGCCTGGGTGTGGACCTGCTTTCCGTTTCCGGCCACAAAGTCAGCGCGCCCAAAGGAGTGGGCGCCCTTTACGCGCGCAAGGGGACGAAGATGCATCCACTGGTCCATGGCGGCCATCATGAGCGCGGAGTGCGCGCCGG
The DNA here is from genome assembly GCA_016235255.1 of Nitrospinota bacterium. Classification (NCBI taxonomy): domain Bacteria; kingdom Pseudomonadati; phylum Nitrospinota; species Nitrospinota bacterium. The sequence continues at coordinate 1,971 of JACRLM010000059.1, forward strand.
CACGGAGAACGTGGCGGGGATCATCGGTTTGGGCAAGGCGGTGGAACTGGGCATGGCCAACCTGGAAAAGAACGCGGCGCACCTTAAGAAACTGAGGGACGAGCTTGAGCGGCGCGTGCTGGACGCCATCCCGTTCGTTCGGGTGAACGGCCACAAAAAGCTCCGGGCTCCGGGCACTACGAACCTGAGCTTTGAATGCGTGGAAGGGGAGGCCCTCTTGATAAACCTGGACATGAACGGTATAGCCATATCCACGGGCTCGGCCTGCAGCTCCGGATCGCTCGATCCGTCCCACGTGCTTATGGCGATGGGCATCCCCCACGAGATCATCCACGGCAGCCTGCGGTTTTCCTTCGGGCATGAGAACACCATCGAAGACGTGGACTATGTGATGGAGCGGCTGCCCGGCGTCATAAACAAGATCCGGGACATATCGCCGCTGTGGGATTCCGCAAAGCAACGCGTGATATCGCTGGAGGAAGCGTCCGGCGGAGCGAGACTGAGCTGATAGTCCGGTTGCGTCACGACCGTCCATCGTAAACAAATAATCCCGTTGAACCTTATCTTTAAAGCTGTATAATCTGCCCTTTATCATCACTGCATACTGGCATGGACAGGGTCGCTTGAAAAAACTATTGGGCTCAAAAGCCGCGGCTGTGGCCGCCTCTGGCTTGATCAGCGGCATGCTTATCGTCGTGTTCTCCATATCATCCGCCGCCCTGGTCTTTTCCGGAGGGATCGCAGGCCACATAAACCAGGGGATAGGGATCGCGCTTTTCGGCGCGGCGGTCACGAATATCATTATCGCGCTGACAAGCTCATACCAGGGCTCCGTGTCGTCGCCGCAGAGCGCCAACGCGGCCATCCTGGCCCTTGTCACCGCAGGGGTGGCCGCAGCCATGCCCGGAGCCGGCCATGGGCAGGTGATGGTGACGATAATGCTGGCCATCGCGCTGGCCACGTTTCTCAACGGCGCGCTGTTCCTCGGGCTTGGAGCGCTCAAACTGGCCAATTTCGTCCGGTTCATACCATACCCTGTCATCGGCGGTTTTTCAGCCGGCGCGGGATGGCTGATGACGAAAGGAGCTGTGGGGGTCATATGCTCTGTTCCTTTCACGATGGCGGATCTTCCATTGCTCGCGCAGCCCGGCGCGGCGATGAAGCTCTTCAGCGGGGTGTTTTTCGCCTTCCTCATACTCTTTTTCATGCGCCGGGTGAATCACTTCCTGGTGTTGCCCTTGATGCTGCTTTGGGGAATGGTCTTCTTTTACGTCGCCATGTTCGCCATAGGGGGGAGTGTTGAAAGCGCCAAGGCAAACGGGTGGCTGCTGGGGCCGTTTCCGGCTGGATCGCTTTGGGAGCCCATGTCGCTTGACGATCTGGCGGGGGCGGACTTTCTGGCGATCGCATATTCCCTGCCCCACGTCGGTTCGCTGCTGATTATAAGCCTCATATCTTTCCTGCTCAACGCCTCCAGCGTGGAAGTGCTCATCAAAAGGGACCTCGACCTTAACGACGAGCTCAAATACGCAGGTATCGCCAACCTGGCCGCCTCGGCGGGCGGCGGGATGGCGGGGTTCCATTCCCTTTCCGTGGCGGCCCTGAACAACAGGATGAACGCCGAAAGCCGTGCCGTGGGGCTCATCGTGGCGGCTATCTGCCTTGTGGCGATGTTTTTGGGCGCCTCGGCGCTCTCTTATATGCCAAAACCTGTCATCGGTGGATTCCTCCTTTATGGAGGGGTGGATTTCCTGATCACATGGATCGTGCTGGCCAGGTCCAAGCTGCCCAAGGCCGACTACCTTGTGGTGATGCTCATCCTGGTGGTGATCGCTTCCATAGGGTTCATCGAAGGGATAATAGCGGGCATACTTTCCGGCATCATCCTTTTCGTGGAAAAATACAGCCAGGTGAACGTCGTGAAAAACGAGCTTACCGGCGAGAATTTCCACAGCAACGTGGAGCGCTCTTTCCGCATGACGGAGGCGCTCAAGAAGAACGGGGCGCGGCTTTACATCCTCAAGCTCCAAGGTTTCATATTTTTCGGCACAGCCAACAACCTTTTGAGCAGGGTGCGCGACAAGATAGAGAAAGCCGGTCCAGCCGCCCAGCTTGGCTATGTGCTGTTCGATTTCCGCCTCGTCCACGGGCTGGACTCCTCGGCCACAATGTCCTTCACGCGGCTTAACCAACTGGCCGAGTCCAAGACGATAAGGATTGTGATGGTCAGCGTCGCCCAGAATATCCTCCGGCAATTCGACCAGGCGGGCATAACCTACAACGACGGCGGGACATTTTACGTGTACAGCGACCTGGACCGGGACCTTGAGTGGTGCGAAAACCAGGTGCTCTCCGAAATGAAGCAGGTGGCCGGTCACGATGACGACTCGATGCTTCAACGGATGCGCCGCGAGATGTTCGGCGATGATGATTGGAAAATATTCGAAAAATATCTTGAGAAAGTGAGCGTTGAGGGCGGCCACAAGCTTATACGCCAGGGGGATCCGTCCGATTCCCTTTATTTCGTGGAGGCGGGCGAGGTGACCATATTGCTGGAGCTTTCGGACGGGAAGACCATCAGGATCCGCACCATGGGCGCAGGAACAGTGGTGGGGGAAGTGGGGATGTACATGAAGAACAAACGCACCGCCACGATAATCGCAGAAACAAAGAGCGTCCTGTGCAGGATCACAAGCGAGTCGATCGAGCGCATGACAAAAGAGCACAGCGCCATCGCAATGCGATTCCACAACTTCATGGCCCGCACCCTCGCCGAGCGCCTTTCGGACACCAATAAAATGTTCACCGCGCTGCTGGACTGATTCGTCCGGCGTGATTATTCCGCAAAGCTCCAGGCTTACTCCCACGGCCATTCCCATCCATCCCGCCGCCCCCTGATGGCGCCATACCAGTCCGCCAGCGCCTTGTGCCGTCCGGCGCACTGGTGATACAGGGCGTAGTTCTCCACAGCGGTTTCCAGCGCCCGTTGCGGCGGAACAGCTCCATCGCCGATGGTGCGCAACGGAGCGCACGGAGCCGCCAGTTCAGCGGGGGGCGTAGGCGGCGTGGGGCAGGCCCATTGCCGCCCGGTCGTGCAACCTGCCCCAAACAGGGCCAAGGTCAGAACAGCCAGCGGGAGTTTCATATATTTTCACTTTCTCCAAAATCGTCTGTGTGGCGGAGGTAAGACTCGCCTCGTATGCGTTGCTCCGGGCCACAGCTTTAATGGCGTCGCTTTCCCATTTGCGGCGCAGGTCATCGGCCTGTTTTGCGGCGGCGATTATTTCGTCCGCCTGGTTGGCCTTGATCCATTTGTACGCCGTCACAGCGCCCGAGCCGAAGCCGACGGCAAGCGAGATGGTGACTACGGCGATAAGCCTGGAAAGCGGATTGGCGAAAAATGCGGCTAACATGGAGCCATCCAGAGTAGGCAATTGACCACAGAGGCACAAAGACACAGAGATTGGAATCCGTGGTCAGGCGACCACGGGGAAGCAACCAATCCGCGCGACTGTGCGTCTTTGTGGTGAAAGGAATGTTCATGGATCCTCATCATTCACCCCCCCGGCCTTCGGCCACTCCCCCTTGGCAAGGAAAGCTTTGCATAATTGCTTTTATGATGCTATATTATATTACCAATAGTAATACAATATATAGCTGGAGGCGAAATGAACCGTAAATCGGGGCAGTTGGGGTTTTCAGACGCCGTTGTCGAGCAAAGGCGGTGCT
>JACRLM010000060.1 GCA_016235255.1 Nitrospinota bacterium
AATCCATTCTTCCCTTGCCAGTTTTCCCGTTACCGTTTACTCTTTTCATGTGACCTCCTTGCTTTCCGTTGTTTTCGTTCAAAAACATGGTAGCAGGTGAGGTCATACCTTCGTTTCAACTAAGTTTAGGACACTTTCGCTCTAAAAACCGATACGCTTAAGGAATATCCAATTACAGACCCGATAATCGGTTGAACCTCCATCCACCCGGCTATATAATCACCCAACCGGCCTTCATGGGCCGCATTTTTTCCGCCAGACGCGCGGTGTTTTGAGGTTATGGAATGATAGGATTTTTTTCGGCGAACCTAAAGTCGCTTTACGCCCGGCGGGAGCTGATCCTCACCCTGGTGGGGAAAGAGCTTAAGGCGCGGTACAGGGGTTCGTTTTTCGGCGTGTTATGGACGTTTCTCAATCCGCTATTGCTTCTGCTCGTCTATGCGCTGGTGTTCTCTGTGTACATGCGGGTGCAGGTGGAAAACTACGCGGTATTCATGTTCGTGGGGCTTTTGCCGTGGATATGGTTTTCCACATCGCTTCTCGACGGGGTAAATTCCATCGTAAGCGCCGGGAGCCTTATCACAAAGTCCATGTTCCCGGCGGAGATACTGCCGATGGTGAAGATACTTTCCAACCTTATGAACTATGTGTTCAGCTTGCCGCTATTGTTCATTTTCATGGCGATTTACGGTGTGCCGGTCAAATGGACTATCCTTTGGCTCCCCGTGATAATGATTGCGCAGCTTCTTTTTACTGTCGGGCTTGTGTACCTGCTGTCGTCGGTGAACGTGCGGTTCCGGGACACCCAGCACATTCTCGGCAACTTCGTCACCTTCTGGTTTTTCCTCTGCCCGATACTGTACCCGATAAGCCAGACGCCGCAGGAGTGGCGTTTCGTGTTTTACTTGAATCCAATGGCGCTATTGTCTGTGTGCTATCAGGACATCTTCATAAACGGCAATGCGCCGGATCCCTTGTTTTTCGCCATCCCGGCGCTGACGGGGGCCGTCATCACGTTGATCGGCTTTTATCAATTCGACAGGTACAAGGAGACGTTCGCCGAGGAGATTTGAGTCCATGGCGGCGGTGACCAGATGATTTCCATGACAGCGTTGGCTTTGGCCGCCAGCCTTGCCTTTGGCCAAGCCGGGGATTACGCCGGGCCGATCCCGGTCCAGAACCATCATCCGCTTTACGTGGGTTTGCTGTACCCGGTCCCGGAGGAGGCTGCCCCGGCAGGGTCATTCAAATGGACCATCGCCGCCAACCATACGAACGTTTATATGTTCGATTCCGGCGGCGAATGGAACGCCGCGCTGGACATGGAGCTTACCGAGGCGGACATCTCAGCCTCATTGCCCATAATCCCGGGGAAACTGGAGGCCGGATTTTCCGCCCCTCTCTATCATTCTTACGAAGGCTTCATGGACACCACCATAAGGTGGTGGCACCACAGGCTCGGCGCCGCCAGTTACGCCGGGGAGGATCAGGCGCCGGACAACAGGTATGTGGACACGATCTACCATGACGGCCAGTTGTTCACCTCTGGAAAGACGGGATGGGGAGCCGGCGACGCAAGCTTCTGGCTGAAGGCGAAACTTTGGGAAGACCAGGGTGCGGTCCTTTCGGCGCAAGGATTGGCCCAGGCCCCCACAGGGGACGCGGACAGGGGTTTTGGATCCGGCCAGTGGGAAGGGGCGTTGCGGCTGTTAGGAGAGTTCCGGCACGAGATCATGGCGGGAAGCATGGGGATCGGCGCGGCGTCACCCGGATCGTTAAAGCGCTTCGGGCAGAGCGTGGCGCTCGATCCGGTATATTTTGGATTCGCGGGATTGGAGATACCGGTGGTGAAGAGACTTAACCTTGTGGTCCAGTCCATGGCGAACACATCGCCGTTGAAGGACGCGGGGATAGTGGAATATTCGCGCGAGTGGGTGGAGATAACTTTCGGCTTCAATTATATATTGGAGAGCGGGAGCGTGATAAGGCTCGGTTTTTCGGAAAACCTGAACCAGACCGCGCCGGACTTCACGGTACATTTGAGTTTTACCGGGATGACCCTGAATTGACCGCCGCTGGCGCCAGCCTTGCCGCGTAAGCCTTGCGTATGATAGGTTATAAACTGCTTCGACATTCCTTTCCGGAGTCAAATTGGAAAAAATAGGCATAGTCGCCAAGGTGCAAAGCGCCATGGCCGAACAAGGGATCAAAAGCCTGACCGAATGGCTTGATGGGCGGAAGATCGAGTACCTGATAGACGAAGAGTCCGCCAAGGTGGCCGGGATGAAGTCCAGGCTCACCAAGGTGGCCCTTGCCCGGGAGGCCGACCTGATAATTGTGCTCGGGGGCGACGGGACATTCCTTAGCGTGGCCAGGCTTGCCGAGGGGCGGGCTGTGCCAATCCTCGGGGTGAACCTGGGGGGGCTTGGGTTCCTCACGGAATTCGCTTACGAGGAGATGATCCCTGCGCTGGAGAGCGCCGTGGCGGGAGACTATGCCTACGAGGACAGGATAATGCTGGACGTTTCCGTCTCCCGTGAAGGCAAGGTGGTGGCCTCCTACACTGTGCTCAATGACGTGGTGATAAACCGGGTGACCCTGGCGCGCATGGTGACGGCGATGGTGGCGGTGGACGGCGTGCTCGTCAACGAGTACACCGCCGACGGGCTGATAGTTTCCACCCCCACAGGCTCCACTGCGTACAACCTTTCCGCCGGCGGGCCGATTATCCATCCTTCGATAAGCGCCATCATAATAAGCCCCATATGCCCCCACACTTTGAGCAACAGGCCGATAGTGATACCTGACAACCTTGAAATAGAGCTTTCGCTCTCCTCTTCGGCGCAAGGGGAGGCGCTTTTGACGTTGGACGGGCAGGTGGGTTATCAGGTAAATTACAGGGACAGGATAACTATACGAAAATCGAAGGAAATTACCCGTATAATACAGTCACCCTATAAAAACTATTATCAGTTGCTTCGCGGCAAGCTAAAATGGGGTGAGACGATAAGGCAAAATGGATCAAATTGAAACGAACCTGGAGAGGGCGGCGGAGACCGCCCGGAAGGCCATTCCCTTCATGGCCGAGCGGAAGATACCCGTCACTCCAAAGAACTACTTTGTCTGGTATGAGTATTTTCTGGGGGAGAATTTGCCTTTAAAGGCGGCAGTGGACGAGGCACTGGCCTCCGGGGCCGTCATAGACGACATGCTTTGCGCCAGGATTTATGACAAGTTTGCCTTGCGGCCGGTATCGGAATTCGACTCAAAAAAGATAGAGGCGGAGATGCGCGCTCTGGACGCCGCTTCCGCCGCCACGAAAAAACTGCTTGACCCCATCGCCGAGAACCTGAAAAACCTTTCCTCGAGCAACCTGAACTTCGGGGAGAAGATGGCCGGCATAGCCACCAAGATGGAAAAGCAGGTGGAAAGCGAGCAGGTGGAAGAGCTTGTGCGGGTGATCATGGAGGACACCAAAAAGATCGCCACGGAGAACAAGAGCATAAGCGTGCAGTTGACCACCTATTCCGGCCAGGTGAACGACCTGCGGCAGATGCTCGCCAGGGCGAAGGCCGAGGCCAGGATGGACGACCTGACGCAGGTGGGCAACCGGCGGGCCTTCAACGAATCACTGGGCGAAGAGGCCAAGTGGGTGGTCAGGAACAATTCGGTCTCCTGTGTTGCCATGGTGGACATAGATTTTTTCAAGAAGATAAACGACAAGTACGGACACGCCATAGGGGACAAGGCGCTGGTGGCCATCGCCAGGCAGCTTATGGAGACCACAAGCATGGTGGCGGAGGTGTTCCGGTATGGCGGTGAGGAATTCGCCGTGATCATATCCGGCGCCAAGATTGAGCAGGGGCTCGAGCTGATGGAAAAAGGGAGAAAATCCGTTTTTGAGCAGGAGTTCGTGATCCGGGACAAGACCGAGGAAATAACCATATCCATCGGAGTTGCGCTAATCAGCCCGGACAGGAGCGCCGAAGAGAGCGTCAAACTGGCGGACGACGCCCTTTATCTGGCCAAGAAGTCCGGCCGCAACAACGTCAAGTCCGAACTGGACTTGAAGAAGAAGTGAACCGCAAAAACCGGAAAACCACATCGGCGCGGCCATTCGCGCCATTCGTGCCATGCTCCGCGCCTTAAAAGTCTCCGACTTCGCCATCGTCGGCGAGGCGATGATGGAATTCGACCCAGGATTCAACGTCCTCACCGGCGAGACCGGCGCGGGAAAATCAATACTTGTTGAGGCACTTGGGCTCGCCTTGGGCGAACGGCCCGCCGAAACGATGATCCGCGCCGGCGCGGACCAGGCGGCTGTGGAGGCGGTGTTCGACATCGCCCGGATGAAAGGGGCGGCGGCGTGGCTTGCGGAGCAGGGGATCGAACAGGAGGGCGAGTTGATCGTGCGGCGCGTGGTGGCCCGGTCCGGAAAGAACAGGGTGTTCATCAACGGCGCCATCGTCACCGTGGGCCAATTAAAGGCGGTGGCGGAAACCCTTGTGGACATCCACGGCCAGCATGAAAGCCAGGCGCTATTCAATCCGGCGGCGCACCTGCCGTTTCTGGACACTTTTTTGAAATTGGACGGCGAACGGGAGAAATACGCCGAGGTTTTCGAAAAATACAACGCCGCCCGAAAAAAACTTAAAGAACTAAAGGAAAACCAGAGGGAGATCGAACGGCGGCTCGACCTTTTGAAATTCCAGGCAGGCGAGATATCCAAGGCGGACATCAAGCACGGCGAAGACGAGGAACTGGAACGGGAGAAAAAGCGGCTCACCCACACGGAAAAACTTTTGCAGCTGGCCGGTGCGGCCATTGAAGCGCTGGAGGAAGGGGATGGCTCCGCGTCGTCCCTTGCGTTCCGGGCGAAAAACGCCATGGAGCAGGTGGCGGAGCTGGACGCGGCGATGCGCCCCGTGGCCGATCAGCTGGCGGCCGCCATTTTCCAGATGGAAGAGGCGGCGGGACAGATACGCGGCTACGCCGAAGGGCTGGAGCGCGACCCGGCGAGGCTGGAGCAGGTGGACGACAGGCTCGACCTTCTAAAAAACCTGAAGAAAAAATATGGGGACACCATCGTAGAAATCCTTACATATCTGGAAAAGTCCGAGACAGAGCTCGTCTCCATCGAAACCGGCCAGGAGAACATGGACATGCTGGAGGCGGAAGTTTCCGAATTAGGCGCGCGGGCGGCCAAGCTTGCGCTTTCTCTGGACGCGAAAAGGAGGGATGGGGCGCCGGAGTTTTCTAAAAAAGTGGAAAAACAGCTAAAAGACCTGAACATGGGAAAGGCCCGCGTAGAGCCTGTTTTCTACTATGACGAAGATCCCGAAAGCCCCTGCGTGAAAGATGGAAAAACGGCGCGGCTGACCCCGGCAGGCGCGGGGCGGATGGAGATACTGTTCAGCGGCAACCCGGGCGAGCCGCCCAAACCCCTTGCGAAGATCGCCTCTGGAGGCGAGATAAGCAGGATAATGCTGGCGCTCAAGGCCGTGCTCACCGGCGCACAGCCCGTTCCGGTGATGATATTCGACGAAATAGACGTGGGGATTGGGGGCGTTACCGGCGACAGGCTTGGGGAGAAAATGCGCGCGCTGGCAAACACATGCCAGGTATTTTGCGTGACTCATCTTGCCCAGGTGGCGCGGCAGGCCCATGCCCATTTCCTCGTGGAGAAGGGGGAGAAGAAAGGGAAGGTGAGCGTGAGCGTATCGAAGCTGGACCGCGAAGGGCGTATCCGGGAGCTTGCCCGCATGGCCACCGGCGAAGGGGGCGGGGCGGAGACGGCGCTCAAATGGGCGGAAGAGGCTCTCGACGGCGCCGGGGGATGACGGACCACGCCGACACATTGGGGTATATCGCCGGGGCGCTATGCACGTTGGCCTTCATACCCCAGGTGTACCGCACATGGAAACTGCGCTCGGCCAAGGAGATTTCGTTGGGGATGTACTCCCTGCTCGTCACCGGCGTATTACTTTGGCTGATCTACGGGATAGTCCTTGGCGCCGCGCCGATCATAATCGCAAACACCGTCACGCTGGCCTTGGCGCTTGTGATACTTGGGATGAAGATAAGGTTTGGCTAGATGGCCGGCTGCTGCTGTGTCAGGCAATGCAATGCGCCAAGCCCCCACACAAGGTCAACCGCGCTTATCCCAACAACTTCCCTGCCGGTGAAAAGCTCCGACAATATCCCAAGCGCGATCCTGTCCGCCGGGTCGTTAAAGGTGGGGACGATCACCGCGGCGTTGGCGATATAAAAGTTCGCGTATGACGCCGGAAGGCGCATCCCGTCAAACCATAATGGCTCCGGCATGGGTAGGTGCACCACTTCGGGCCTTGCGCCGTCCTCAAGCCGCATATCCTTCAAGCGCTCGATGTTCTCTTCCAGCGGGGCGTGGTTTGCGTCTTTCCCGTTTTTCTCTCGGCAGACCACAAGGGTGTTGCGATTGACGAACCGGCAAAGGTCGTCCACGTGGCCGTGCGTATCGTCCCCGGCGATCCCCTTGCCAAGCCACAGCACGTTTGTCACTCCAAGATGCTCCCGCAACGCCTTTTCGGTCTGCTCACGGTCCAGTCCGGGATTGCGCGTTTGCGTCTTTTGATCCAGCAGGCATTCTTCGGTGGTGATCAGAGTCCCGGCGCCGTTGACGTCTATGGCGCCCCCCTCCAGCGTGAAGGGTCTTCCAGCCAATTGCGCCTCGAACAATCTCATACCAAGCCTTTTCGCCGCCGCTGCGGGGACCTTTCGGTCCTTTTTCCAGTTCGGGTATTTTGCCCAAGCGTTGAAATTGAACTCGACGATGGCCGATTCAGCCTTTCGTCCGCGCTTTGTGACGAAAATCGGGCCGCAATCGCGGGTCCATCCCCTGTCTGTGGCGAGCCGGACGAATTCGATCCGCTTTAAGTCCACATGCGATTTTGCCAGCGCGCGGCGGGCATGCAGCTCTTTATCTTTTGATCCCACCAGGATGCGGACAATTTCGCCACGCGAGATTTTTTTCACAATCTCCGCGTACACCCACTGGATGGGGGCGAACTTGCCGGGCCAATCGGCGCTGTTCTGCGGCCAGCAAATCCATGTGGCCTCGTGCCGTTCCCACTCGGCCGGCATGGTAAAGCCGAGGGATGCGGGTGTTTTTCCCCTCATTCCCCGCCGAACCTTTTCGTTATGCCGCCGTATATGTCTATCCGCCGGTCGCGGAAAAAGGGCCAGTTGCGGCGGGTGTCTTCTATCACCGAGGCGTCCACCTCGGCGATGACTATCTCCTCCTTGTCCACCGAGCCTTGCGCGATCAACCGTCCGAAAGGATCGTAAACAAAGCTCGATCCCCAGAATTCAAGCCCGTCGCCAGAGCCCTCCGGCTTTTCAAAGCCGATTCTGTTCACCGCCGCCACAAACACCCCGTTGGCGATGGCGTGGCCCCGCTGGACCGCCATCCATGCCTCCCGTTGCGCCACGCCGTATTTTTCCTTTTCGGCCGGATGCCAGCCGATGGCGGTGGGATAAAAGATCACCTCCGCCCCTTCCATTGCCGTCAACCGCGCCGCTTCCGGATACCACTGGTCCCAGCAGACCAAAACGCCGATCCGCCCCGGCCCCGTGTTGAACGCCTTGAAGCCAAGGTCGCCGGGGGTGAAATAATATTTCTCGTAAAAGCACGGATCGTCCGGGATATGGGTCTTGCGGTACAGGCCGATGGTCTTCCCGTCCGGGCCGAACACCGCCGCCGTGTTGTGATATACCCCCGCCGCGCGCCGCTCGAAAAGCGAGGCGATCACCGCCGCGCCGCAGTCCGCCGCCGCCTTGGCAACAGCCTGGCTCGTTGGGCCGGGGACCGGCTCGGCCAGGTTGAAAAGCGCCGCGTCCTCCCGCTGGCAGAAGTAATGCGTCCTGAAAAGCTCCGGCAGGCACACCACCTCCGCCCCAAGCGCACACGCCTCGGCTATTTTCGCCACAGACTTGGCAAGGTTCGCCGCCGGATCGGCCGACATGGCCATCTGGACAAGGCCGATACGGTATTTTCTTTTCTCCACATCGTCTCCGAATGATCCAACACAGTCCGTAATTGTATATCAACCCCCGGCGGCGGGAAAGGAGGGGGGGCCGTTAAATCTTCTTCCTGGCCAGCGCTGGTTGTTCGGCTCCGAGCACGTCCCCAACGCCGATGAGGGTGATGGTGAAAAAGAACCTGGTCTCCTCTTCCACCGAAGTGGAGCCGTCCGCTTCCGAGCGCGTCACGTCCCGTTTCTGGAAATTCAGCGCGAAGCCCCAGCAATCGTCCCTGAACCTTATCCGGGCCATGCTGTCTTTTGCCCGGGCCTCCACTTCGTCGTAGATGACGGAAAAATCGGCCGACAGGCCCCACGGCAGGAACAGTTCCAGCAAAGCCGTGTCCCACGCCGAGTCCACCCCGTTCATGCCGCTTACGTTCCCCCACGTGTAAGACCTGTCCAGCGCGATGTTGGCGACGGATCCCAATTTTACGCCAAGTTCAAGTCTGGAGGCGTCCCAGAACTGATCGTAAAAGCTGTAGGTGGTCAGGAGCCTGAAATACGTCCAGTCAATGGGCCGGGTGCTAAGGTCGAACTGGATGGAGGAAAAGGGGCGCTTGTCCGGGTCGGCGATGTCCGTCCGGTTGGCCTCGTTCAAGTCGTACGACTCGGTGATGTTAAAGGTCAATATCTGCGACGTCTTGCTGTCCTCCGGGCCTGTGACCTCCTTGGCCAGAAGGGAATTCTGGATGGTGAGCGATATGGCGTTGGCCGGATTTGATCCGTCTATATTAGAATCAATCGTTTTTACCCTTTGCCGGTCCTCGCCGTCAAATTCATATCCGGGTATGTATCCCCATGCGATTATCGGCGTTATAAGATGCTTCAGTTTCGGCCTTGCCGGATTGTCCATTTCAAAAATGCGGAAGACTTTCGGGCCGGTGAGCGACAGGGCGGCGTAATAATACTGGCGCGAGAAAGAGTTGTCGTACAGCTCGCCCGTCGCAGGCTCCACCCCGCGTGAGTACCATGTGTGGCGGTAGCTGGCCGCGGCCTCCAGGGAAAGCCAAGGGGCAATGGCCACTGGGTATGAAACCTGGGGGTAAATGTCGAACCTGTCCACGTCGAAGGAGGTCTTGCCCTCGTCAATCCCGGTGTCCGTCTGCAGCGACGAATAGCTTGATTCCATGGAACCGTACACCGGCGACCCGAACAGCGCCTCCTTCTGGTTGACGAACTTTAGTTCCGGCGACCTCTGCACACGGGAGGCGTTGGCCGGATCGGTGGATTTCTGCTCCCTGGCGAGAAGTGAAAGGCTGCGCGTAGAGAAACTTTTTGAGAACACCACATAACTGTCGTTGTAGTTTTTCGTCCTGTCGTCCACGTTGGCCCCGTATTCCCTGTTCAAGGAATTCTCGCTTTCCAAGTTCAGGTTGACGAAGCTTTTAACGTTCCAGGGGAGTGTCTGTCCGTGGACATAGATCACATTCCACAGGTTGCGGTCGGCGGTCTTTTCCGGGTCGGTCTCTTTCATGTACACGGCGTTCAGTGTCCCGGCCGTGCCGGGGCCGAATATATACCGGTATTCAAGGCCGGCCAGGTTTCCGCTTTCGCCCATGTAATGATGGGTGATGGTGGCGTCCGTATTTTCTGAAATGGCCCAGAAAAATTCGTTCCGCAATTCCATCCCGTTCTTGGAAGAGTAGCCGCCCCCAGGAGTCAGAAAGCCTGTGGCCCGCTTCGTCTTCGCCGGGACGATCATGTATGGCAGGTAAAATATCGGCCACCCCCCGGCGCGGAACACCATCCCTTTCATGTAGGCGTAACCTTCGACCGTAAGGTCCACGCTGTCCGCCTCCATCAGCCAGTGGGGATGGTCCTGTGGGCAGGTGGTGACGGCGCCGTATGTGATTTCATACCTGTCATCGGCCACGCGGACGATCTTCACTCCGTTGAAAAAATAGCGCTGGCCAAAGTTGCCCGCCGCCCTGTAAAGCGCGCCGAGCTTCGTGTTGGAGTTGAACTCGGCCTTCTGGCCGTGGATCTGCGCGGTGGGATCGGTGTACCATGCGTTCCCGTCCACGACGCCGTCGCCTGTCTTTTCGTCGTACTCGGCCAAGTCTCCGGTGATCACCTTGTCGGCGTACTGGATGGAGACGTTGCCCGTGGCGGTGGATATCCCGGTCTGTGCGTTGCGGTGTGCCTCATCGGCCATGATGGTTACCGGGTTTTTTTGCCCGGACTGCTGGGCTGCGCATGGCGCGGGGTGGAGAAATGCGGACAACGCCGCCAGGACCGCGAACAGGGCTGTCCGGGATGCAAAAAAACGGGGCCGAGCTGTTTTGGGAGCCATCATACCGCCATGATCGCCAAAGGGCCGAAAACCGGGTGAAAACAAACTTTATTAAAAACGATTGTGGCATTGTATCGGCGCGGGCGGCGGCAAGTCAACGGTGCCGTCACCTCTTCTTGCGCCTTCTCACCTCGCCGGTGAAGTCCTCCGCCACGCTGATAAGCGTGAACTTGCTTCCCAGCGCCCGGCGCATCTTTTCCACCTCATCCTTGTCCACCCTTCGTATCCGGAAATAGACCTCCCGGTTTTTCTCCCCCTCGCTCGGGTAGTGGGTGAGCACGCTAATGATCCTGGCGCCCATCGCCCGCAGATCGTCGGCCACTTCCTTTAACGATCCGGGCCTGTCCTCCAGTGAAAAGGCAAACTGCACGCCGTCGTGGTTCGCCCCTGTTATGGAGACAAGGGCGCGGAAAATGTCTGTCTGGGTGATCACGCCGGTAACGCGGCTGTCATCGTCCACCACCGGCAGGCCGGATATCTTGTTGTCGAGCATCAGCACGGCGGCAAGCTCCACGGTCTCGCCCGCCTTGACTGTAACCACGTTGCGGGTCATTATCTCGCATAGTTTCACGTTGGCCAGCAGGTAGTTAAGCTCGAAAACGTCCAGCGAAGTGGCCTTGGAGGGGGCGGCGGCCTTCAAGTCCCTGTCCGTCACCACCCCGGCCAGCCTTCCGTCATTGTCCACCACCGGCAGGTAGCGGATGCCCGCGCTTTTCATGATGTGGGAAGCCGTCATTATCGGTGTCCCCATTTCCGCCACGATGGCCTTCTTGCTCATCCAGTCGCCTATCAGCATGGCTCACCTCGCGTTTGTTCCGGTTTACATTCCAAGGTACGCCTCGCGCACCCGTTCGTCCTCAAGCAGTTCCTTCCCGCTCCCGCTGGCCACCACGCGGCCGTTCTCCAGCACATACGCCCTGTGGCTTATGGCCAAAGACCTTTTCACATTCTGCTCCACCAGCAGCACAGTGACCCCCGTTTCGTTTATCACCTTTATTATCCGGAAAATCTCCGAAGCCAGCAGGGGGGACAGCCCCAGCGAAGGCTCGTCGAGCATCAGTATCTTCGGGAGCGACATCAGCCCCCGCCCCACCGCCGCCATCTGCTGCTCACCGCCGGAAAGTGTCCCGGCCGGCTGATTTTTCCTTTCGCGCAGCCGGGGAAACAGGCCATACACCCATTCGAGCGTCTCCGCGCGCTTGCGTTTTGCCATGGGGGTAAGCGATCCCATGATAAGGTTTTCCTCCACCGTCATCTCGGTGAAAAGCCTGCGCCCCTCCGGCACGTGGGCGATGCCGTGGTGGATTATCTTGTCCACCGGCGTCTGGTCGAGCCTTGCCCCGTCCAGTTCGATTATACCCGCCGCAGGCCGGATGATCCCGGATATGGCGCGCAACGTTGTGGACTTCCCCGCCCCGTTGGAGCCCACCAGCGTGACGATCTCCTTTTCCCCCGCCGTAAACGAAACGCCCCATAGCGCCTGCATGTCCCCATAGAACGCGTCCAGCCCGGTAACCTTAAGCATCCTGCGGCTCCCCCAGGTACGCCTCGATCACCGCCGGGGCCGCCGTCACCTCCAAAGGCGATCCTTCGGCGATGGTCTGGCCGAAGTTGATGACGTGTATCCTGTCCGAAATGGACATCATCACCTTCATGATGTGCTCCACTATCACTATCGTCACCCCGCTCTGCTTTATCTTGCGGATGAGCGCGATGGCCTCGTCCTGTTCGGACGGGTTCAGTCCCGCGAAGGTCTCGTCCAGAAGTATCATCGCAGGCTTCGTTGCAAGCGCCCTTGTGATCTCCAGCCGTTTGCGGTCCCCAATGGTGAGCCCTCCGGCGATCATCTCCCTTTTCCCGTGGATGCCGCAAAATTCCATGGTTTCCGCCGCCAGGCCCCTCGCCGTACGCATGGAGCCCGCCTTGGCAAAGGCCGCCGCCAGCACATTGTCCTCCACCGTCATGCGCTTTAGCGGCCGCACCACTTGGAACGTGCGGGCGATCCCCAGCCGGTTTATTTTGTGCGGCTTTAGCCCGTCTATCCTCTTTCCCTTGAAATGCACTTCGCCGGCGGTGGGCCTGAAAAAGCCGGAGACGAGGTTGAATATCGTCGTCTTTCCCGATCCGTTCGGCCCGATAAGCCCGAAAATTTCCCCCTGCGCCACGCTAAAGCTCACTCCGTTCACAGCCGCCAGGCCGCCGAAATATTTGACGAGCCCCTTCACCTCGAAAAAGCCCATCTATGCCCCCTTGCGTCGTGAAAAGCGCCGTGCGATCTTCCCCCAGTCACCAACAACGCCGTTGGGCATGAACCGGATCACGATCACCACCAGCGCACCGAATCCCAATACGTGCGCCTTGGCCATATAATCCGCCGCAGTCATCAGGCTTTCCACCCCGGTGGCCTTCGCGGCTTCGGCGATATAGCCGAAACCGCCCGTGCGGAACATCTCCTGGGTGAGCACCATGATGAACGCCCCCACCGCCGGGCCGTATATCGTCCCCACCCCGCCGACTATACCGACAAGGATCGCCATTATGGAGATGTCGTGGAGGGAAAAGACCACATGCGGATCTATGAACCCCATGTAATTCATGTACAAGCCCCCCGCCACGCCAGTGAGGGCGGCGGCGATGGTGAGCGACACCATTTTGTAAAAGTGCGTGTCCACCCCCAGGCTCTCCGCCGCGTCCGGGTCCTCCCGGATGGAGATGAAGTAATAGCCGGTCTTCGAGCGCATCACAAGCATCACCGACACCACGGAGAACGCCGCCAGCGCAAGCGTTATGTAGTAATAGGGAGTCTTGGAGATGTACGTCTGCATTATCATGATCCCCACCATCCCTTGCGTGAGCGATTCCCATATGGTGGCGACATGGCGCATCACCTCGTTTAGCGCCAGCGTAGCCAGTGCGAAGTAAGCCCCCCGCAACCTGAAGCATATCCAGCCGAATGGGAGGGCGATGAGCGCCGCCACCACACCTCCCAGTGGCACACCCCACCAGGCCGACCAGCCAAGGTGGACCACCAGCAAGCCCGATGTGTACGCACCGGAGCCGAAGAACGCCGCGTCGCCGAAGGACACCTGCCCGGTGTACCCCGCCAGCAGGTTCCAGGCCGAGCCAATCACCACCCACATCAGGGTCAATATCAAAAGGTGCAGGTAATAGTCGTTGTCCACCAGAAGCGGGACCGCCGCCAGCGCCGCAAGGATGATAGCAGGAGCCCATTTTTGATACCCCATCGCCGTCACGCCTTGGTGAGCGCTTTGATCCCGCCGGGCAGGAACAAAAGGACGAGGATGAATATCACAAGGCCGATAAGGTCCTCAAATTCCATGCCCACATAGGTGGCGCCGAACGCCTCGGCCAGCCCCAGAGTCACCCCGCCGAAGATCGCTCCCACCGTGGAGCCAAGCCCGCCGAGGATGCATATTACGAAAGCCTTGCGTGTGAACGGCCCGCCGATGTCCGGATAAAGATAGAAAATCGGCATGAGCAGCGTCCCCGCCGCCGCCACCAGCGCCGAGCCCAGACCGAAGGTGACATATGTGATCCGCTCCGTGTCCACCCCCATCAGGCCAGCCGCCATCCTGTCCTGCGCGGTGGCCCGGATGGAGCGGCCGGTGTCCGTCTTGATGAGGAACAAGAACAGCCCCGCCGTCATCAGCGTGGCTATCACGAAGTCCACCATCAGCGGCACGCTGAACGAAATGTTCCCCGCGAACATCGTGGAGTTGGAATAGGAGGTCTTCACGGACTTGTAGTCCGAAGTGAATATGAACCTCATTATCTCCGTAAGCACCATCCCGATCCCCACCGTCATGAGCACCTGGTTTTCCGGCAAGATCGTCTCCACCCGGATGAGCGGATTTAGAAGGTATTTCTGGAGGATAAGCCCCAGCGCAAAAATGGTGGGGGCGCTCACGGCAAGCGAAAGGTACGGGTCCATCCCCAGCACGGCGAACAGGGAGTATGTAAGGTACATGCTCACCATCATCATCTGGCCGTGGGCCAGGTTGATGATCCCCATCACACCCATGACAAGGGTCATCCCCATGCCGATAAGGGCGTATAGCCCCCCCTTAAGTACGCCGGAAACGAGGGTCTGGAGAAAGAGGTCCATTTTGCGCGAACCTATTTTAATGTAGAGGCGACCCGTTGGGGCGCCCGAGGGCGAGGCGGCGCCTCGCCCCTGCATGGCCCACCTACTTCCTCTCCTTGGCCCAGTCCACCGGATAAACGTACCTGGCGGAGGCGCCCTTCTTCGGCCACACTATCTCAAGCTTCCCGTTTATCCACTGCACCACGTAAGAGTCCAGCTTGTTCTGGTTGACCTTCTTGCCGTCGGCGGCGAATTTCACCTGGCCGAACACCGTCATCATGTTCGTCTCCGCCAGGGCCTTCTTCACGTCATCCGTGGAAAGTGATTTGGCCCTGTTAAGCGCGTCGGCTATCACGTACATCGCCGCGTAGGCCTCCGCGCCGTGATACTCGGTCTCCCGGTTGTGCTTTTTGACGAACTTGTCGAAATACTCCCTGGCTCCAGGATACGGCAGCGACTGATGCCACAACGTGGCCGATATCACCTTCTCGGACGCCTTGCCGGCCCCTTCCCGGAACTCCGGCAACGTGAACCCGGCGCCACCACCGGCGAAAATCCTGGGCGCAAGCTTCAATTCCATCGAGTGGTTCATCAGGAGCGCCGCGTCGTTGGAATAGGAGACCATGTAGATCACGTCCGGGTTGGCCTGCTTGATCCGCGAAAGGATCGGCTTGAAGTCCAGCGTGGCCTTGTCATACCCCTCCTTTATCAGCACGCTTATTCCCATCTTCTTGAACCGCTCGTCCACGTTGGAGGCCGACGAAGTGCCGAAAAGGCTGTTCTCATAAAGGATCACCGCAGTCTTGGGCTTCACCACTTCGGACAGGAACTCGCACACGCCCTCGGCGTATTCGCTGGCCGGAGGATTGATCCGGAAGACCGAATAGCGCGGCATGATCATGGCCACTTCTTTTTCCGCCTTGGCCTTCAGCTCGTCGAGTTCCTTTTTGATCTCCGCTTTCCTGGCGGGGTCTTTCTCATCGTCCATCGCTTTTTTCTTCTTGGCCGCCATCTGGCCGGACGGGGTGTAGCCGGCGGGCTCTGTGATGTTGTCCGCCGAGCCTGTGTTTATCACCAGCGGGAACCCCTTGTTCACCGCCACCCCCGCCATCGCCGCGGTGACGGAGGAACTGTACCCGCCGCCGATGACCGCCACCCTGTCCTGCGTGATCAGTTTTTCGATGGCGTTTCGCCCCACGTCCGGCTTGCTCTGGTCGTCCTCGAAAATCACCTTCACCGGAGCGCCGCGCACCCCTCCCTTGGCGTTGATCTCCTCTATCGCCATTTCAAACGACAGTTTTTCTATTTCGCCGAACTTGGCCTCCGACCCGGTGAGAGGCAGCACTATGCCCACCTTGACAGGCTCCGCCGCAAAGGCCCATGATCCAGTAAATTGGACGCCGGCTATTGCGGCAAGGAAAGAAAGGACAAAAAGACACGCGGTTTTTTTCATAATCCACCCTCGAGAACGATGGTTGATCAAATGCGCCGGACTTCCCCATGGCAAGCGCGTTATCGGCGCAGCGGCGCTCAAGCTGATATAAAAGCGCGCCCTTGGCGTATTATATTTTACAAACGGCCCGGTAAAGACAAAATTCGGGGGGCGCGGCCGGGGTGATACAAATGTTTTGACATAGGGCCTCCCGGCGCCATAGTATTTTTGTTTACGCCATGCACGGGGCAGTAGCTCAGTTGGGAGAGCGCAGCGTTCGCAATGCTGAGGTCAGGGGTTCGATCCCCCTCTGCTCCACCATTTTCCCTTCCGGGAAAATCCAATAAAATCCATTTTACCCAGCAAAGGTATGGGTTTTAGGGATTTTAGCATCCAGCTACGTCCAAACAAATATATTGAAATCCGACGGTAACTGACGGTAACATTGACGGTAACTCTATGATCCTCAAAAGGAGTTACCGTCAATGGCCCTTACAGATACCGCAATTCGAGCCGCCAAACCCGGCAAAAAGCCTGTCAAAATAGTTGATGAAAAGGGTCTATATCTGCTCGTAACGCCATCCGGGGGCAAGTGGTGGCGGCTGGATTACCGATTTTCCGGCAAACGCAAAACCCTATCAATGGGCGTTTATCCTGACGTAGGACTGAAAGAAGCCCGTGAACGGCGTGACACGGCCCGCAAGTTGTTGGCCAATGATATTGATCCTGGCGAGCATCGCAAAAAGAACAAGGCGGCCAAGCTGGAGCGGACGGCGAACAGTTTTGAAACATTAGCGCGGGAGTGGTTCACAAAACATTCGTCAAACTGGGCGCCATCCCACGCCGACAAAATCATCCAGCGGCTGGAAAAGGATGTTTTCCCCTGGCTTGGTGGCAGACCTATCGCTGAAATAACGGCGCCGGAACTTTTGAAGACGTTACGTCGGATTGAAAATCGTGGAGCCGTGGATACAGCCCACCGAGTGCACCAGAACTGTGGGCAGGTATTCCGCTATGGCGTGGCGACTGGACGCTGTGAACGCGATCCTTCCGGCGACCTGCGCGGCGCATTGGCTCCGGCCAAGCATAAGCATTTCGCGGCTATCACTGAACCGGCAGAGGTTGGTGAACTATTGCGGGCAATCTCCGGTTTCCGGGGCACCTTCATTGTGCAATGCGCCTTGAAGCTGGCCCCTTTGCTGTTTGCACGGCCTGGCGAATTGCGAAAAGCGGAATGGAGCCAATTCGACTTTGAAAAAGGCGAGTGGCGTTACTTAGTGACCAAAACCAAGAGCGAACATCTTGTCCCATTGGCGTCACAAGCGGTGGCGATACTGCGAGAACTTTACGCCCTGACCGGTGGCAGGAAATATGTATTTCCTGGGCGTGATCCACAAAAACCAATGAGCGACGCGGCGATCAACGCGGCCTTGCGACGCATGGGCTACGATACCAAGACAGAAATTACCGGTCACGGTTTCCGCGCAATGGCCCGGACGATCCTGCATCAGGACCTTGGTGTAAAACCTGAAGTCATCGAGCATCAGCTGGCACACCGTGTCCCCGACGCTTTGGGGAATGCGTACAACAGGACGAAGTTTTTAACGGAACGCCGAAAGATGATGCAACAGTGGGCGGACTATCTCGACAAGCTGAAGGCCGGAGCGGAAATTATTCCACTACACCGTCAAGCGGTGTGACTGTTTGACGTTCAACCAGCAAGCTCGGAATGCGTCCTTGCTATAAGATGCCAGTAAATAATTCCTCGATATATTTACCCGGATCATCCTTAGCAAAAAAGATATGGTGCGCCTTGTACTCTTCCGCCGTGGCCTGCCGCCTTCCATCGTTTGGACTTGGCCAGCGCAAGTCATGCCGATGTGTTTGTGAAATCAGATACGACTCCAATCGGATATCGCTCCGTTTAAGGTTTTTCTCAAGCTCCTTTATTTTCTGGGAGAGACGTATTTTGGGATTGTTGAAATTATCTGTGAAATTCCTCAAGCCTTTTGGGTCAATGAAGGCTATGGTCTGATGGTTCCCGCGCAACAGCCATAGTATGAAATCCGGGCGAAATCCGCTTTCAGCAAAGAAGCTGATCGCCTTATCGGAGTTATGGTTGCGTAGCAGATAAAGCTCCACATCGGCAAACCTTCCCTTAACCTCTGCTCTGCAGAATGACTCCAGGTCATCAACAAACTTCTTTTCACCTTCGTTCAGGTGCGTAGGTATTACTTTAATTAAAGCCTCCGTCCCTGCGCCGTGATTGAGATGAATCAGAGGCTTGTAAAGGTGAGGGCCAGCTTGAAATAATTCCAACTTATCGAAGCTTAACGCTTCAAACTCGCCCTGTTTGAACTTTTCACTTAAAGCGCGAAGCCGCTGAATAAGTTCCTTCTCTGATTTTTTAACGAGAAGCTGGTACTCCTTGAGCATGAGGTCATCGTCAGGATGCAATAACTGATACTCAAGGTATGGCCCCTCGAACGCCCTCTTACGAAACTGATAGAACCGATCCAGATACCCCTTCAGTAGATGTGTAGTTATCTCATGATATAGCGGCAAGTGATCGAAGCGAAACTCCAGATAGCCTTGCGGAATGAACAGCTCGTACCACCATGATTCAGCCATCAACTCTTTAAGGTCATCCGGTGAAAAAACGACGTTGTAATATGCCTTGTCGCGCTTGTGGCGCTCGATATCAAACCAGACGGCATCCCACCTCAAAAACACCAGATGTTCCCGGCGGAGAGATTCAGTATTCAAAGCGGCGCTGGCCCCGTTTCCGGTGTTAGCTGATGATTGTTTCTGCAATCGTGGATACCAGTCCGCCACAACCTTTGTGCTTAGCTTCCCTTCAAGGTTTTCCAGCTCATACTTATTTTCCTTCTTGAAATCCGGCATGTCAGCCCTTGGGCGGATAATGTTGATTCGGATTTTTCCCTGCTCGAACTCCGGTAGCTTTATTGTTGGCAGGAAAATTATTTCCCGGCGCTCATCTTCGCCCACGCCCTCTTCTTCAAGGTAGTCCTGAAATTCCTTCATGTAATCGCTTTTGACGCCAAAAATATTCAGCGTTTCCAGCAACTCGATATAGTCCGGGTGTTTTTTCGGCGCGTCCTCACTCTGAAAATCCAGCGCATCCAGCATCCGAGTCCGTTTTAGTTTGAAACGGTATCCTTTAAGTCGTACACCACGCCCGAAAAGTTGGATTATCTCGCTACCTTCTTTTTTACCGACGTTCATCAGCCCCATCGCCGATACTCTCCACGAACTCCAGCCTTCGGTGAATTTCTTGGCGCCAGCGAGTATGCGGATGGAACTGCCGTCCCGTTTGATATCGGCGAAAAGCGAACCGGAAAACGGCAAATCTTCCACCACATAACGGTCATCAACTGCCCGATTTTCCACACACAGATCGCAGAGTTTTTTAGCGTCGCCCACGTTCACCACGCCGAACCAGGGGTTATCGCCCACCTTCAGCCCAATTTCACCTTCGCTCCCTTGCAGGCGCACGATGTGCAACTGGCCTCCGCCGGGCGCGTTGAAGACATGGAGCAGAATATCGCTAAATAGTTCCAGGGCCTGTTCAGGTTTCCAACGGCTTCCCACATACGGGAAAAAACCCTCAAATACCCGGTGGCCGCCAGCGACAAGGCCGTCCTGCCGCGCCAGCAATTTACTTAACCGCCGCTCTGTTTCCGCCCGATTGCCGATGAACTCCGCCAGGAACTTAAGTATCAACACCAAATCGGTATCTTCCTGTGTCTGCCGCTGGCCGGTGACGGAGCCGCCAACAAAAATCATCAACGGCGATTCCAGCAGATAAGGCGCCAGCTCGTGGCCGCCATCAACAAAGCGGCGGCATTGCTGGTAAAAGGACAACACGCAGGCCGTAAGGTAAAGAGGCCGGGTCTCTTCCTCATGTTCTTCGGCCAGGTTGAGGATGTTGAAGTCCTTCCCGTAGCCGTCGTTGTAGAAAAACTTGTAGGAATAATCGAACAGGATACACTTCGCATATACCTGTGTCAGCGCCTTCTGTTTGGGGCCGGAGGCCGCTTTTATCGCCTGTCCGAAAGTGGCGGAATACTCAAAAGAAAAACCGTTGGCGCACAGTCTCGCCCGCTTGTCCATCCATTCTTCGCCGCCGGAGCCACGATGCCCTTCGTCAACAAGAACAAGATTATCGCCCTCGAAGGTGTCAACGGCCACGGTTTTGTCGCCAGACGTTTCCCGCAGTTTGTGTACGTCAATAATGTCCACGCCGCGCCCGGTGAATAGCGTCGCACCGCCTCTGTCGTACAGCGAAGCTTCGATGCCGGATAACTCGAACTCTTCTTCATGTTGACGCGAAAGCCCCTCGTTGGGCGTCAGCAAAATGATGCGGTTCAGCCCTTGCCGCTTCCCGGCTTTGCCAAGGTAGTGCAGGTATTGCCGGATATTGCAGTGCATTAATAGCGTTTTGCCGCCGCCCGTCGCCATCCAGAAAGCCAGTTTGTTCAAGTCGCTAAGGGTAAACAGTTCAATCTCCGGCGCGGGCGCGGCGGCTCTTTTCCGTCCCCGGCCACGTCCTGTTTGCGTTACGAGTTCAGGAGCGCGAACGCTGGCTTGCAGGGATTCATTCAGTGAATCCAGCAATCCGTTCCGGTCACGGAAATATCTGTCCAAATATATTTCAGTGAAAAGCAGGCCCAGATATTGAAAATAGATCGGGTAAAGCGTCGGCCCAAGCAAGTTGCGTTTGCGGGTGATATGCTTCCAGTGGCCTACGATATTCTCATCGTAAGCGCGTAGCATTTCGTCACTTACCGCCCGGCCCTGTTTAGGCAGTCGCCACACGAGTTGCTGGACGAATCTGGAACAGCCGTCATCCGCCCAGCCTTCGTATTCCGGGGCGCGTAGGATGACAGATAGACGATTCAAATCTTCCACGCCCAGTTGCTGTAACGGCCAGCGGGCAAGCGCGAGTTTGTCCGCGAAATGTGTGGACATCGGCTTACAACAGGGACTCGAAGGTTTCGCTCTCGAACATTCTGCGCTGGAACTCTTCTTCGATAAGGTGAACCTTGTTGTGCGGATCGTTAAGCGTGTGCGAGCCGTTGACATAAATAAAGTCGTACTCGGTATCCACCGGGCTGACTTTAAGTTTGTCCAGATATTTTTCCAGCGCCTCGTTGTCCGCCAGTGGATTGTCCCCCAACGTGCGCCACAATATCAGCGTTCGCCCTCCGGCGCGTTTTTCGCCGGTGACGGTGAGGAAGCCTTTTTGTGAATCAATGTGTTTCACCTTAAGGCCGATCAGCCAGTTGAAGGTCTCCACAAGGTCTATCGCGGTCTCTTTGGTTTCACCCGCGCTGGCGGTGGCGATTTTAAGCGTGTAGTTGAACGGGTCGCGGAACATCTTCACGTCCAATAGGCTGGCGCTCCCGGCGCTCTCCACGTCCAGGAAATAGCCTAACAAGTAATCGCTTCGCGCTTTCTCCCCGGCTTTTTCAAGCGCGGCTTTCTGCTCCGGTGTTCGGTTAAGGACAAGATTGTTGAGCGTGTCCTCATAACTCTCCAGCCGGACAATCTTGAAGGCATGGGAGATGCCCGTGTTCCGGTTTTGCGGTTTGCCCTCTTTCCAATCGGTGGAATAAACCACTTTTTTAAGGCGTGGCACAAGCACAGTGTCGAAATATTCGCCCATTTCCACGAGGATGTATTTACGCTCGCCGTCATCTTCCCGGTTGAGGTTGATAACGGCGTGACCGGTAGTGCCGGAACCGGCGAAGAAATCCAAAACTAAATGATCACCCGCTGTAACCAGTATGCAATCTTGCGCCGCATACACAGATTTGGGAAACAAAAAAAGTCTTTCAGACCCAAATAATGTTGTTAACAAGTTTGTTCCGTGGGAGCCTGCAGAATATCGAACATCATCCCACCAAGTTCCGGGTAGTTTGCCCTCATCGTTTAAATAGTTTTTTCTATAAATTTCCCAACCATCAGGAGTTTTCTTTGCCCTTATGCTTGAGATTTCTTTGATTGCTCTATCAACCCCCCATTTCCAGCATCTCTCATGTGAAGATGAATCTATAGGTAATACAGCACCTTCGTCTTCAAGGTGTTTTTGAATAGATGTCCAAGCTTGTTCTGGTTCATTCCATATCATTTCCGAAATTCGGACATCGCCATTTTTATTTACATAGATTGGGTAAAACTGACGCGGTCTATCTCCACGAGCAGAGTCGGTGCCTGTCTTTCGAAAATTCTCCCAAAGATATCTGCGCCCATCGGTTTCATTTTCGTCATAGCGTTCAATTTGCTGCTCGCTTCTCTTGAGTCGTCCGACACTTTTTCGATCGTCTGTTTTTCTATGAAAAATCGCATATTCGTGGTTAATCGCAAAACCGGAAACCGTAGACCTTCCTTGCGGATTATTTCTAATTGGTACAGTAGCCATGTGGTTTTCACTGCCGAAAGCATCGTTTAGAACCATCAAGCTTTTTTCAATTTCATAATCGTCTATGGTGAAGCATTGCATTCCATCCTTTTCAAGTAGCTCGCGTGCTTGTTTAACTCTGTCATTGATAAGTGATATCCAAGAGCTATCCTTGTAGCCATTTTTATAAGCTATCTCGGAAGCGTTGGTGTTATACGGCGGATCAATATATACGCACTTTACCTGCTCCCTATACCGTTCCTGCATCAGTTGCAGAGCCTGAAAGTTCTCCGATTGGAGACAGACGCCATCAAGCGTTTCGTCCAGATTGCCGATAGAGGCCAGTAACCGTAAGGTGAAGTCCCTGCTGAAATGGCGCGTATCGAGCATCAAGGACGGATTCGTCTTGAGGAATTGCGGACTCCGGGTTGTTGATTGCGGATCAAACAGGTTTGGCTGGATTTCTGAAATGGCGTATAGCCGTTCCCACTCCGCCCACTGGGCCTCGCTGGCGCAAATATCCGGGTAGAGCGTCTCTGGAACCCGGTCGAGCGTCATGCAGTAACGGGTTTCCACCACGAATTTCTTTTTCAGCCAAAGCCTTTTCTGAAAATTCTCCAGTTGTTCCAGCATGTGAATAACTGGGATGGCGCAACGGCGCAGGGCGCGGATTTTGGACAGGTACTCTTCTGCCTTTGGCGCAGTGTTGGACTCTATATCGTCCAGGTACATCACTTCGTTCTTGATGAAAAAATCGAGTTCGCGGCGCAAAAAACCGCCCAGGTCTTTATGGATGAAGTAATCAAACTGGCTCCGCGCCGTGTAATCGCGCAAATGTTTTTGCAACATGGTGCGCGTATCTTTCTTGTCTTTGCCCTGGTATGTGGGATCGATGGCGAAAAGCAGGGCTTTCCAGATTGGCGGCAAGTTGTCGGCCAGCGTCTTTTCGGTATCCGCGTTCAGCTTCTTTTGCAGGTCGCGCTCCGTGGCATGTTCACGGTAACGGAAACGGATGTTGAGCGTGGTTTCACCGGCTGGTTCAAAAGGCTTGTCCGCGTCCAGAGCGAAAGCGCGGACGGTTTTACCATTGGGTTTGATGTTGTCCTTCTCAGTATCACCTTCCACGAGCAGGAAGTGGATGACGGCTTCCTCCGGCAGATGGTCAAGGCCCAGTTGCCCGGCTGAAAGGTCGGCCCGGCGGATGCGGAAAGTGTAATCGCGGAGCAGTTCGGAAGTTTTGATGTAATACTGATCCATGTTGGCCCAGACCAGCTTTACCTCCTCCCCGTTGTACGGGATCATGTATTTCTCCCGTCCATGCACGGTGGAACGAGCGAGGCCCATAAAATCGCCACCATCGTAATAGCGGGAGAAGAAGGTGAGCAGATGCGAATATACTTCATCCGCCGTGGCGTTTAGATTTGCTCCGGCGGTGAGTTTTGCGCGGAGTTCCTGTACCTTTGGAGAGCTAGCCGGGTCTAACCCGGCGGCCTTTACAGATTCTGAAACCTTGGCAAGCTCTTCTGCAACCTGCGACTGTTGCAGGGTTTCATGCCCCTGCAAAGCCTCGCGCACGGTTTTTTCCAGATGATGGTCGAGAAACGCGGCTATCTCATCGTGACGCTGGCGCAGTATGCGGTAGATGCCGAAATCAAGGTCAGCTTTATCCAGCTCAAACAGTTCGCGTAGCTTGCCCTTGAGCTTTTCAAAGTTTGGGCCAGCGGGCGTTACTGGTTCGTCGGCCATTCATGAATCCTTCCAAATTGTAAACGTAGCTATCGCGTACCGGCTGAAATAGACCAGCGAAGCGAAAACAGTGTTTTTGTCTCTACGGACTGGCGTATTTTACCCTGAATTTCGGCTACAAGCGCATCGCGCCGGGCGAGGATACGGTCTTCCACTTCAAATATTTCCTGCCTCATCTTCCGCTGGCGGCGTTCCTGCTCGCCTATTTCGCTCTGGATACGCGCCTGTTCGGTTAGGTTTGTGGCTTTGCTGGCCTCATTACGCAGGTCACGAATACGCAGTTTGACATCTTTTAGTTCCTTTTCGGAATTGGCTATTTGATCGTCGGCCCAGGCGTCCAGCTTTTTCATCTCAACGTCAAAATAACTGGCGTTACGAGCGGTGATTTCGTTTAGCAAGGAATTCTGTAAGCCGGTTGCGATGCCGTCTATTGATTCCGGCGTGGATTGGGTCAAATGATGCCCAGCCACTTTGGCAGGTATGGACATCATGCGGCGGGCCTGCTCCTGATCCAGAGCCATCCCCGCATCCGTGACGCCAGAAAATAGCAAGTGATCCTCTGCCTGATCCAGAGCTTCAAATGTGACAAGGGAGAGATTCAACCATCCGGATTGACCAACCAACGGCTCCAAAATGCTAATCTTTCCATCATAACTGCCATAGTCAAATACAACCTCGGCTGGCTCTGGATTCAGCGCCTTGCCGCGTTCCAACACACGTTGCGCGAGTGGATGACCAATACGGTAGGTGTTAACGTCTTCAATGCCCTTGCCCATACGGTATGGCCCCGGATGGATACCCTCGCCGGGAAACGGATTTGTGTGGAGTGTGAAGCTGTAACCGTGGCTGTCGAATTGAGCGTAATCGGAAAGAAGATGCCGGGTAAGGCGCCAGAGTTGCTCGTTGAAACGGCCAAGGATATCCCTGTTCTGGATTCGCACTTTCTCCACCACTTCCAGATCGAAGTTATCAAGGAGTTTTTCGCGGGCGTCGCGCTGGCCCTGGGCTATCTCGGTTTCCAACTCGCGCTGGAGTTGGTCAAACTCTAATTCTATCTGTTGTGGCGCCCGGCATTTCTGATAAATGTCGGCGATGCGCTTCTCGAAGTCCACGCCAGACTCTACCGCGCCAAGCACTTCGTCACTGGCTCCAAATACCCCGCTGAAAAGGCGGAACTTTTCGTCAAGAAGCTCATAGACTCGCACGTCGGCGGCGTTTTTCTTATTGAGAAAGTTGACCACCACCACGTCGAACTTCTGGCCATAGCGGTGACAACGGCCTATTCTCTGTTCGATACGTTGAGGATTCCACGGCAAATCGTAGTTGACCACAAGGTTGCAGAATTGGAGGTTTATACCCTCGGCGGCGGCTTCCGTGGCTATCAGTATGGAGGCGTGATCTTGAAAGTTCTCCACCAAAGCGGCTCGCATATCGGCGCTGGGTGAACCGCTTATGCGGTCGGTTCCGGAGTGTTTAGCCAACCACTTATTGTAAATAGCTTTGGAGTTGGGATCGTTATTCGTTCCGTTGAACAGCATTACCTTGCCAGCGAACTCTGTCTGTTCGAGTATGCGGAACAGGTACTCTTGGGTACGGCGAGACTCGGTGAAGATAAGCGCTTTTTGTTGGAGTGTGGCGGCTCCCTTATTCTTTTGAGCTTCGGCGGCGGCGGCGAAACCTTTCCGCAGGGCGGTCAGTAAAACTTCACCCTTCGAATTTTGTATGATGGACTTGGCTAGAGCGTGAAACTGTCTAAGTTGCGCCAATTCCCGTTGAAGAGCGACCAATTGATCTGGAGAAAGACGCTTCTTTTCAGATGGGGGCGCTCCGTCCCCATCTTCCTCCCATTCGTCGGCCAGTTCGTCAAACTCTTCCAAATCCGTTGGCAATTCATCCGGCGGGGTATCTACGGCTGTCGCCGTGGCCTCCGCAATCTCCAAGCGGTTAGCCAACCCTTCAAGCGTTACTGAAATGGCGTAAGTGGAAGAGGCGAGCAGTTTACGCAAAACCAGAGTCATCAGTTTGCGCTGGCTGGCTGGAAGAGCGTATAGAGTTTCACTTTGAAGGTAATCGGATACCAGATCGTAAAGGCGCTGTTCATCCTCTGACGGCGTGAATTCCTGAACCAGCGCGTGGCGATTGGTGTACTTCACATACTCCAGCACTTGACGGCGCAACGTGCGCTTGCAGAGGGGTTTTAGGCGCTCCTTCAAGTCCGTAAAATCGGTTTCGTTATTGATGCGGGTAAAACGGGCGCGGAAACTTTGAAGGTCGCCGAAAGCGAAGTCATCTATGATGCTGACCAGCCCGTAAAGTTCAAGCAATGAATTCTGGAGGGGCGTAGCCGTTAGAAGAACTTTCGGGAATGGGGCTACGGCGTTCTTGATGGCCGTGGCTATTTTGCTGGTGTTCTTGTAAACGTTGCGAAGCCGATGCGCCTCGTCTATGACAATCAAATCCCATGAAGTCTGGCGGATGTATGGTTCCTTAGCTCGCGCAAACTGATAGGAACAAAGGATGATAGCGGCCTGTTGAAATGGGTTTAGGTTGCCAGCGCAAATCGCCTCGTTAAAACTCTTGGCCTCCAAAATAGCAGAAGGAAGATAGAACTTATCAGCCATCTCCTGCGCCCACTGTTTTCGCAGGTTGGCCGGAACGATTACCAGCAGGCGTTGTTTACGCTCCGCCCACTTCTGGGCTAACAATAAGCCAGCCTCTATTGTTTTTCCTAACCCGACCTCATCCGCCAGAATGGCGCCCTTGGAAAACGGACTGCGGAAAGCAAAAAGCGCGGCCTCCACTTGGTGAGGATTCAGGTCAACCTGCGCGTCGGCAAGCACCGATACAAGCTTTTCAAGGCTGTCGGAAGCATAGCGCCGCGTAAGCTCATGGGCGAAATACTTGGCGTGGAAATCGGTCAAATCCATGCTACGCGGTCAACCTTTGTGTTCTGGATGCCAAACATACCGAGAGGCATAGCGATTATGCTCCCCTTCGGTATGTATAGCCTATAATCATCCCGTAATCTGGAAAAGGAAAATCTGGATATGGCCACGGAAACCACATTTAGGCATTGGAATAGATGGCTTTCAGGTATGCCACGGATATAATAAAGTATTCTTTCAACCGGCAAGGATGCAAACATGGCCCGTCAATTTTCGCCTACCCAGTTTTTCCGGCGCGTTCCCAATGAAATGCTGGCCCGATATTTCCAAGGGAAACATGATGTGTTGCGCGACATCGCCTTCGACAAGCTCAGGGAGGCGGAAGTGGAGCCGATCTTCCAGTCATTCACGGAGCTACCATCCGAACAACAGGCGATAATCGAGGCGGAGTTTCAGGACATTGACGCAATGGCCTGTCAGGGAGGCGTAACGGCGCTGACGGATGAAGCGGGATTTCACGATAACAAGGAATTCCCGGAGGCCATCTCCAAGATCGAGGGATTCCACGGCAAGGTCATGTGGGCGTTCCTGGAACATCCCAGTTACTGGGCCAGCGCCACGTTGTTCCTGCATTCGGACAATATCTCTGACTCGTTATGGAAAAAGCGTAACGACCTGCCCCACCTTCCGCCGCATGTGGAAGAGGAGGATACGGAGCGGCTGGCGCAAACCATCAGCCATTATTTTCACAGCAAAGAGGGACGCGGCAGAAACTGCAAGGTGGAGGTGTTCCGGCGCCACGAGAAGGAATATTTCTTCGCCTACCCGGAGGACTTCGCCCAGTCCGGTGTCGAATGGGTACGCAACGCCCTTTCCACCCGCGCCCGTCATCCCGCTTTTGAGATCATCTTTGTCTATACGCAGTCTGAAGGTTCGCTGGACATTTACGCCCCGCGCAACACCAAGTGCGTGCCAGACCTGCAACAGATTTTCGCGGATACCATCCTCAAGTATGATGAGTTGGATGAATTCGCAGGGGATAAACGGATTTACGCCCTCGATGCCCTGGCGGATAGGGATTTCACGTTTCAATACCCGGTGGACAGCGGCATCAAAGCGGTTGAAGTGCGCCGCCTTCGGTTGACCCTAAAGACCGGCAAGAAGCGCAGGGTGACGGTGGAAGCGGACACCACATACAACCAGAAAGCGGTTTATGACCTGCTGGAAGAGATTAAACCGCCACCGTTTCACGTCACCCAGGCGGAGATCACAGTTACGTTTGCCCCAACACCCGGCACACGGAGCCGGACGCGCAGTTTCAAAATCAGCTATCCCAACTGGTGCGCCTTACGCCACGATGGGCGGGATATCATCATCCGAAAAATGCTGGCCGACTCCGGCATCGAACCAATGGCTCCTGAAATGAAAGAGGACGACAGCGCCGAATGACGTTAGATGACGCGCTACAAGACATTATCCAACGCCTCGGCTCCGCAGATGGCGGAGGGATTATCTCATGGAGTGAAACTCAACGCTGGCCGAATGGCGCCCTTGAGATTTTCCTGAAGGCCGGACTGCTCAAACCCACAGTTCCCGCCCAATCGGTGGAGTGCCCTGGTTGCGAAAATAACTGCTTCATGCCGGTGCATGTGTACCCGTCAAAGGATGGGCGCCCAACGCGAGCTTTTGTAGCCTGCGACCAGAGGGACGATATGGGGCGGATTAAAATTACACAGGCACAGTTACAGCAATGGCAAATCACGAGTATGCAGGTTGCCCGATGGGTATCCGACATTCTCGGCATGGAAGGAAAGCCGGAGAGAAAGAAAACAAAAGGTGCCATCCGGCTTGGGGTATTGCAAGGTGAAAGTCACTGGAGTTGCCTGGAGCTTGACGCCACTAAGCCGGTGTCCCTTAGCGCATCTGGATATTCGCTTCCATTGGCCTATGTTGTGTATTGCGACGGGAAAAAGCCCACGATAAACCGGGATGCCATCTTGGGCTTGGTGGATAGGGAAGCCCCGGATGAAGCATCCAATAGTTACCAGACATCCACAGAAAGGCGCGAAGCCCGTAAGCTGAATACCGAGGCCATGTATGAACGCTGGCGGAAAGCCTACCGGGAATTGAAGATAAAACGCCCCGGAATGTCCGATGTCTGGTGTTCACAGCAGATCGCCAAAATGGATATCGCCAACGGCAGTAGCCCCGATACCATTCGCAAAAA
The DNA here is from genome assembly GCA_016235255.1 of Nitrospinota bacterium. NCBI lineage: Bacteria > Pseudomonadati > Nitrospinota > Nitrospinota bacterium. The sequence continues at coordinate 29,176 of JACRLM010000060.1, forward strand.
CATGAAGCCAAAACCGATCAGAAGAGCGAAACGAAAATAGTTGGGCGAAAACATTTCGCCCAACTCACCTACCATCTAACCCACTGTTTCTCAAGGCTGTTTTCGTTTAAGCTCACGCTTGCCACTCAAGGCTTGCAGTTCAATTCAAATCCCAGCTCATTGATTTATAGGCATTAAACCAGTCGTAGTGTGCTAAGTTTGCCCGTTTCATCGCCCAAATCGCCCAGCCAAGATGGATTTCAGTAAGTCCATTAACGCATTAGGAGGTTTGAAGATGAAGAACACGGTACTAAGACTTCCCGCTGTAAAGGCCCATACCGGGCTTTCCCGAAGCACGATCTATCTTCGTATTTCGGAAGGGGAATTCCCCCCTTCGGTTTCTCTTGGCGAACGAGCTGTCGGTTGGCTCGAATCGGATATTGACGACTGGTTGAGCGCCCAGGTCGAAAAAAGCCGCAAAGTGAAAGCCTGAGGAGGGCGGCGCTATGAGCAAAAAAGCAAAGGGCCGCGCTGACAGGATCGCGTCCCGTGTAAAAAGGACAATAGTGACAGTGGCCTTGTGGGGTTGGCTACCAATCGGGCTGGTGGACTGGATCATCCGTCTGGAAGGAGTGAGCGATGCTTGACGCAATCTCCCTATTCCGCAAAGCGATCCGCTCCGCCGGGCTGGAACCGCCGGAAGCTATTAATGCAGACGGAATCCTACGGCGCTTCGCCAGTAATGGGAAGCGTGGCGATGACGCTGGCTGGTATGTGCTACATGGCGACGATATTGCCGCTGGGGCTTTCGGAGACTGGCGCACCGGAATTTCCCAAACATGGCGGGCTAACATCGGACGCACACTGACCCCTGCCGAAGAGTTGGCGTACAAGGCCAAGGTGGACGCAATGCGCCGGGAGCGCGAAATTGAGGAAACCAAACGTAGGGGCGAAGCCGCGACAAATGCGGCGGCTATCTGGGATGCGGCGCAACTGGCTGATGACAATCATCCATACCTTGCGCGGAAGGGTATCAAGGCAAACGGAGCGCGATTGCATAATGGCGATCTGTTGTTCCCGCTACGCATCGGCGCCGAAATCTATTCTCTTCAATTTATAAACGCCAACGGTGACAAACGATTCTTGACCGGTGGGAAGGTGAAGGGATGCTATTTCATCATCGGCTCCACTGAAGGCGCGACGGCCTTGTGCATTGCGGAGGGGTTTGCGACCGGCGCGACCATCCATGAGGCGACCGGCTATCCCGTGGCGGTGGCGTTCAACGCCGGAAACCTGCAAGCGGTGGCGCAAGCGATGCGGGAGAAATTTCCCGATCTGCCATTGACCTTGTGCGTTGACGATGACACGGCGACTTCCGGTAATCCGGGACTGACCAAAGCGACCGAAGCGGCGGGAGATGTCGGCGGGCTATTGGCTATTCCTGACTTCGGTGATGACCGCCCGGAGGAGGTGAGCGACTTTAACGACCTGTATCAGCATTGCGGGATAGATGCCGTAAGAACAGCCATAGCAAACGCGAGCAAACCGACAGGGTCTCAACTGATTACAGAGAGAACGCCTAATGGCGATTCTACGCACACTTTCTGGCCGAAACCAAAGCCGATACAGGCGCCACTTCGCCCAGTTCCCTCCTTCGACCCGGAAATAATGCTACCAGAGGTTTTGCGACGTTGGGTTATGGACGAAGCTGATCGGATGCCATGCCCCCCTGATTTTATCGCGGCTGGGGCGTTGGTGGCGCTGGGGTCTATTATCGGGGCGCGATGCGCGATTAAATCGAAATCCCGTGACTCGTGGCTGATCGTGCCAAACCTCTGGGGCGGCCTTGTGGCCCAGCCATCGGCGAAGAAGTCCCCCGCCATTGGCGCCGCGCTCAAACCGCTCGACCGCCTGATAGCGAAGGCAATTAAAGCGCATCAGGAAGATGTGGAAGTCTTCGAGGCAGACAAGACGGTGTTTGAGGCAAAACGGGAAGCCATCGAATCCAATATAAAGGCGGCGGCGAAGGACTCAAAAAAAGGGAATTTGGACAGTCTCGCCAAAGAGCTTCAAGGCCAGCGACAACAGGCTCCGGTAGCGCCGATCCTACGGCGTTACAAGTCGAACGATACAACCGTAGAGAAATTGGGCGAACTGCTACGGGACAACCCCAACGGGTTGCTGGTAATGAGAGATGAACTTGTCGGACTACTTGCATCATGGGACAAAGAAGGCAGAGAAGGTGAACGGGCGTTTTACCTGGAGGCGTGGAACGGTGACGCCAGTTTCGACACCGACCGCATCGGGCGCGGGTCTATCTTCATTCCCAATCTGTGTGTTTCCATCTTCGGCGGCATTCAACCGGACAAGCTCATAGGTTACCTTGAACAAGCCGCAAACGCGCTGGCCAATGACGGAATGTTGCAACGTTTCCAACTTCTGGTATATCCCGATCATCGGGATTGGGAGTGGCGTGACCGTAGCCCGGATAAAGGGGCCCGCGACCAAGCCTTTGCTGTGTTCGAGGCTCTGGCTGATTTTGACCCGGTGGTTTGGGGGGCCGCCCCATCCGATGATTTCGCCAAGTTTCCATACTTCCGCTTCGATGATACTGCTCAAGAAATCTTTATTGAGTGGTCTGGCGACCTTCATCTTAAACGGCTTCCCGCCGAGGATCATCCGATCATCGCGCAACATCTTGCAAAGTACGACAAGCTGTTCCCTGCGCTGGCGTTGATCTTTCATCTAGTGGATTGTGCGACGACTGGACGAGGCGGGCCAGTGACGGCGGAAGCCGCCTTACGAGCGGCGGCATGGTGCGAATACCTTGAAGCCCATGCGCGGCGTTGTTATGGCCTGTTGATTGATGACGGACTGAGGGCGGCGCAAGCTTTGGCAAAGAAAGTGCGGCAAGGCAAGTTGTCTGACGGTTTCACTGCGCGGGACGTGCGACGCAACCAGTGGCGATACCTGACAAGCGATGAAGCTGTGCAAGCCGCGCTTGACTGGCTGGAAGATGAAGGCTGGTTACGGTCGGAAATAATCGGCGGCACGGGGCCAGGAACAGGACGGCGCACTTGTCGCTACTCCATCAATCCCAAGTTATGGGAGGCGGGTAAAACGGAGGGCGATCATGGCGAACTGGCTTGAGCGGGCGAGGCGTGAAATTCTGGAAAAGGCTGACCTGGCTACTGCCGTTACTGCCAAAAGAAATCTAACGGCTGTAATGGCAGTGACTCACCTGGGCGAATCAGGGATTTCGAGGGTTTCTAACGACACTAATGGCAGTGCCTTGGCGGCTGGTTTCTGGAAAATTGAGTCCAGCAAAACAAGTAAAGATACCTTCCAGCGGGCAAAGATTGAAATTTCAAAAAGCGTTGGCCTTGGAACTGACGTTACTGACGAAAGAAATCTAAGATCGGTCGGAACGCCGCCATATGGGAATAATTGCCTCCCCTACCATGAACGACGCGCTTTATACGCCAAACAGAACGGCCTTTACCTCAGGCTCAAACGGCGGATGGATAAGTATGAGCGACTTACCCGCGATCCTGAAACGATAACGGCGCTGGAAGCCTGGGCCGGGGATCATGCCTTTGTGGAGCTTTACGCTGGGCGGCGGTCATGGGCGGAACATCGGAGGATTATTTACACCTGGGCGCAGGCGGAGCTTGCTTCTATCCGCAGTCAACGTGAATACAATATAGGAGGTAAACACCATGCCTATTGAGGATTCTTTAAAGAATCTAGATTCCACCGTAATCACCTTAACGGCTACCGACACTGAGACACCAAAGGCCAGCTATGAGGCCGTGCGCTATAACGCTGTCACGCATGGCATTCTTTCCCGGCTGGTGGTATTGCCCCATGAGAATGCTGGAGAGTTTGCCGACCTGCTGTCGGCTCTGATTGAAGAACACCAGCCAACGGCCATGACCGAGCGACACCTTGTTGAAGAACTCGCGGCGATCATCTGGCGCAAACGGCGTGTGTTGATGGGCGAGGGCGCGGCGATCAATAAAGGATTGAAGAGCGTGACTATGGACGCGCAAAGCGTGATACCGGCGGCGGCTCCGTTTCAACGTGGGCTATTTGGCACGAATACCGACCTGAGCGAGCTTGTAACAAGTTCGCCGGGCGAAAACGCGGAGAACCTGCAATATGCTGAAGCTACTCTGAAAACGACCGAACGCGCAGAGGCGATCCTTCGTAAAGGCGGCGCGAATGCCTATGAGAAAGCCCGACGGGCGCTACAAGAGGATTCGCGTGAATGGTTCGACGAGAACGTCGAAGACGAATCCTGCAAAGCGGACTCAGAGGGGCTGGCCGGATTCATCCGTGAATCGCTACTGCCGTTTTGCTATCGGCAGGCTCTGGAAGCCAAGTATCAACCCGCGATCAGGGCGCAAACCTTGGGCGAAGGCTTACAAGTCCATCGTCTGGAGACGCTGAATCGCTATGAAACGCACCTTGACCGCAAGTTCGAACGCACCCTATCCATGCTTTTGAAGCTGAAAGAGCTTCGCGGTAGGCGATAAAGCGCGAAATTAAGCATGGAGAGACACGGAAGAGAACAGTATTGAAACACGCTTAAACCCCAAGCAGGGCAAGGCTTTTGGCAGTATTTCGGCATTTAGTTGCGTAGTTTAAAGGCGAGATAGCCTAATGATTTCGGTAAAATCGGGAGGACATTATGGGCGGCAGGAATAGTGGACGACGGTGGCGTTTCGGCAGTAAGGATGCGACTGACGATTACCGCATGTTTGATGTGCGACGCTTGCAACGAGATGGGCTACTGGCGCCTGGTAACAGTTTCAGATGGAAATGGACACATGGGCGCACCGGAGAAAACCTGGCATCCATCAATGTGAGAATGGAAACTGACAGGGTGATCCTTTCTTATCGTAGTAGAAGCGGTGACGACGATTGGGAAAATCAGGAATACCCGGTTCGACTGGATCGGACACCATGCAACTTCGGCGGAGAGCGGGTTTGGTTTCGCTGTCCGGCTGTTGGCTGTGGGCGGCGTGTTGCTATTCTCTTCGGCGGCGCAGTCTTCGCCTGTCGGCACTGTTACCAGTTGGCATATTCGAGCCAGCGGGAAACCGCCCTTGATCGAAAAGCACGTCGGGCAGATAAAATACGGGAGCGAATGGGCTGGGAACCAGGAATACTTAACGGAGTCGGATTGAAACCCAAAGGAATGCGCTGGAGAACCTTTGAACGGTTGACCGCCGAGCATGATAGTTTCGCCGGTTCAGCTCTGGATGAGATGGAGCGGCGGTTTGGCATTAGGCCGTAGGGCTGAATCTGTTTCGCAAACAAGGCTACAGTATCAAGGCGACGGTAACTTTGACGGTAACTAGAAATATCGAACTGATTTTGACCAGTATTAACAAGGTTTTTATGGATTAGTTCGATAGACCTCTGCCCATTTAAATTCCACAGATCACGCCTGCTTTGCCATAGAAACACTTTTGACCATCGCATAGACCGGAGTCCCTTCACGCAGTTCCAGCGTTTCCGCCGATTTGCGGGTGATCTTCGAAAGCAGCGGCGTCCCCCCCACCATAAGCCTCACCATCACGCTGGCCTCGTCCAGCGTGGCGATCCGCTCCACCCGAGCCTCAAGAATATTCAGAAGGCTTGTCCGCTCCGGCCGCTGGAGCGCAAGCCCCACGTCCCTGGCCAGTATCCGGGCGCGGGCGCGCGAGCCGGCGGCGGCTTTCATCAGCGGCACGGCGATTTTACCTCCGTCGAAATAAAGCCAAGTGAGGGCGTATTTCCCGTCATGCTCCACCCTGTCCGACTCGATGACCGCCCCGGCGTCATCCCCCCTGCCAAGTGGCAGGTCTATCCTTGCGGCCATTTCAATGGCCGGGCCGGAGGCGATCGTATTTCCCGCCTGGACCACCGCGATATGGTCGGCAAGGCGCAGCGCCTCGTCCAGAGAATGGGTGACGTACATCGCAGGTATTGAAAGTTTTGTGTGCAAAATCTCGAGTCCGGCCAAAATCTCCCGCTTCCCCTCCGCGTCAAGGGAGGCCAGCGGCTCGTCGAAAAGCATAAGCTCCGGCGAGGTGAGCAACGCCCTTCCGATGGCCACCCTCTGCTTCTGTCCACCGGAAAGGCTCTCCGGCCACCTGTCCAACAAAGGCTCAAGCCCAAGCCATTCGGCCACCTGCGCAAACTCGATTTTGCGCCTGTCCCCGGGAATCCTTTTGTGGCCATACATAAGGTTGTCCCGCGCCGTAAGATGGGGAAACAGCCGCGCATCCTGGAACACGTATCCGACGGCGCGTTGATGTGGCGGGGTGAAAAGCTCCCTGGCGCTCTCCTGCCATGTGCTTTGGCCCACCCGGAAATAGCCCTGTTCCGCCATGTGAAGCCCGGCCATGCAACGCATCGCCGTGGTCTTGCCGGAGCCGGAGGGGCCGAAAATGGCGGTGAATCCCGTTTCAGGAGCTTCAAGCTCAAACTTAAGCTCAAAGCCGGACGGCAGCCGCGTTTGAAAACTGGCGCGTATCATTTACAGCGTTTTAAAAGGCTGGCGCCGGCCTGAAAGCGACACCGCCAGCAAAGTGATGTACGAAAAGACCAGAAGCCCCGCCGAAAGCATGTGCGCATGGGAATATTCCATCGCCTCGGCATGGTTGTATATGGCGATGGAGACCACCTGGGTCTTTCCCGGGATGTTCCCGCCGATCATGAGCACCACCCCGAACTCGCCGACGGTGTGGGCGAATCCCATAACGGCGGCGGAAACAAAGGCCGGGCGGCACATTGGCATGATCACCGAAAAGAAAGTGTCCATCGGCGTGGCCCGGAGGGTCTGGGCCGCTTCCATATGGTTCCTTCCCACAAGCTCGAAGGCGCTTTGCAGCGGTTTGACGACGAATGGCAGCGAGAATAAAACCGACCCTATCACAAGCCCGGTGAAAGAAAACGCGAGGCTCGGCAGTCCCAGCGCTTCCAGCGTTCCGCCTATGAATCCCCGCGGCCCCAACGCGATAAGCATGTAAAAACCGAGCACCGTGGGGGGGAGCACAAGCGGCAGCGTCACCGCCGCTTCGACAACGGCCTTCGCCCCGCCGTTCCGCGACGCCAGCCACCAGGCAAGGGGCGTTCCGATCGCCAGCAAAACCGCCGTGGTGACGGCCGCCAGTTTGAGCGTAAGGAACACTGGAACCAGATCAATACCGTCCATCGTCGTCAACGCGTCCCATATCCGTAATCTTCGATTATCTTACGCGCCCCGGGGCTTTTCACGAATTCCAAAAAACCGATGGCCGCCTTGCTTGCCTTCGCGGAGGACATGAGCGCCGCCCATTGTTCTATAGGAGTATAAAGCGTTTGCGGGACGATCCACACTAATCCGCCGGGATTCTCGCTTCCTTTTAGCTGGGAGAGAGCCACAAATCCCATTTCCGCCGCGCCGATGGCGGCGAACTGATATGTCTGGGTGATGTTCTCGCCGGTCACAAGCCTTGGCCTGGCCGCGTCCAATATCCCCATTTTCTCCATCGCCGAAATCGCCGCGGAGCCGTATGGCGCCAATTTGGGATCGGCGACGGCCAGATGTGTGTATGATCCTTTCTTGAGCGCTTCTTCCAGCTTCCCTTCATATTCAGCCTTCGTGGAAAACAAGGCCAGTTTGCCCGTGGCGTAAATGAACTTTGATGCAGGCTCCGCCAGTTTCACTTTTATCAGCCCGTCCACCTTGTCCTTGTCCGCCGAAAAGAAAACCTGGAACGGCGCGCCGTTGGTTATCTGCGCATAAAGCTTTCCGGAGGCTCCCGCGCTTACCACGCATTTATGGCCGGTGGACTGTTCGTACATGGCGCAGATGCGCGTCAGCGGTTTTAAAAAATTGGACGCGACCGCCACGTTCACATTGTCCGCCCGTGCAACGCCGGTTGATGCGATAAAAAGGATAAAGGCGCGGAATGCGGTCATGATTCCCATGTCCACTCCCTCATCAAAATCCCGCCCTGCAAAGCGCCGCCACGCGCACCGCTTCCGGTTTGGCTTTCCGGATGGTCTTTACGCATTCCCGGACGGTTGCCCCGGTGGTGAAAATGTCGTCGAACAAAATTACCCGCCTTCCTTCCAGCGCCCGCCCGTCATGGATCGCAAAGGCTCCTTTCACGTTTTCGGCCCGTTCTCCAGCGTTGAGTCCGAATTGCGGTGTGGTGGCGCGGATCCGGCGGATGGCCCCGTCGGCCATCACAAGCCCAGCCTTGTCCGCAAAATGCCGCGCCAGCAGGTATGGCGGATTGTAACCGCGTGTGAAAAGCTTCCGCGGCGCAAGCGGCACCGGGATCACCATCGCCCCAGGCCATTCGGAAAGCCAGTCAAGCAGACGTTCTTCGGCAAGGGCCGCCAGGCCGCGCCAGAGGTGAGCGCGCCCGCTGAACTTGAAGGCATGGATAATGTCCCGCACCGGCCCGGAGTAGGCCAGTGCGTGGCGAAGCTGTTCATATGCGGGAGGCTGGTTGAGGCACTCGCCGCAGCTATAAGCGTCGCCAGTCTCTATGTCGTAATCGAAGTCCAGCCCGCGCCCGCATACGCAGCATATGTTTTTCGGCGGATATTCCACGCTTCCTAAGCAACGAGAGCACAACATCGGTTGCTCCATGGACGTTTCCCCCGCTCCACAGCCGGCGCACCGGTCGGGAAACAGCCTGCGCATGGGGCGCAAGGCTTCGGCGATAAACCCGGATAAAGTCATGCGATAATATATCCGTGAAACAGATTGTCATTATAATCCGGTTGGCATGGCAAGGACGCTGATAATAATCGGGGCGGGACTGATAATTCTCGGGCTGGCCTGGCCGCTTGTCCAAAAGGCGGGCCTTGGCAGGCTTCCGGGGGACATATCGGTGGAGCGTGGAAACTTCTCTTTCCATTTTCCCGTGACCACAATGATAATGGTGAGCGTGGCGCTCACCGAGTCAATCCCTTTTTTAGTTGAAACTCCCGGCATGACCGTCACGCCGCTTTCACCATTATCTTCCCCGCCAGAGCCCGTTTCATGATCTCACGCAGTTCTGGCAGGTGTTTATAACCGCTCACTTTCCTCAACCTGGG
>JACRLM010000061.1 GCA_016235255.1 Nitrospinota bacterium
AAGGGCGCGGTGATAAGTCATATGCGGCGTGTCCAGAAATCACCGGACCTGGTGATATCGTACTTCAACGGCGAAACGACGAAATACGCGGCTTGATACATATATAATAATGTCTATATTATTATGAGACGGTTAATAAGAGCTCCTCGGAGCTTAAACGTTCTTCAATCCTGGCAAGCTCGGCGCGGCGGTATGGCATGGATAAATCTTCATAAAGAACGTCCGCCTTGTATCGTCCCGCAAGGGACATCACAAATCTGCCGTCCTTTAACTTTGCGTGGGTGGTGATTTCGCCGACGCACACCACCTGGCGGATCGCCGGATTGCCCGCGTAATCTTTCTCCCACTCCGGCAGGAAGTTGGCCATGGCGATCATGCGGTCCGACGCCAGCGCGTCTTCCACCATGGCCCGGTAACGCGGCTCGAATATGTGCAAGGCAAGGTTTGCGTTTGGGTACAACACCACGTTTGGAAGCGGAAAGACCGGAATCAGTTTCATATACTGCCTGCTCTTATATTACCACTCCGGCTCGGAGTGTTGTTTCACCGATTCGAGCAGCCGTATATAGCTTTGATAGCGCTCATCGTCCAAAGCGCCCTGTTTCACCGCATCGCGCACGGCGCAGCCGGGCTCGGCGGTGTGGAGGCAGTCCCGGAATTTGCACCCGCCCCGAAGCTTTTCAAATCCCGGGAAATGGTCCGCCACGTCGCGTGGCTCAAGCCCGGACGGCACAAACTGCCGGATGCCCGGTGAATCTATCAGCGCCCCGCCGCAAGGCAGTTCCACAAGGATCGAGACTGTGGTGGTATGCTTTCCGGCCCCGGTCTTCTCGTTCACTTCCGAAACGGCGCGGGCGGCGCCCCCGGCGATATGGTTGAGGATGGACGTCTTCCCCACGCCGGACTGCCCCACCATCACGGAAACATGTCCGCGAAGCGATTCGGCAAGGCCGTTTAATCCCTCGCCCGTCCGCACGCTGACAGCGTTCACCTCGATCCCCCATTTTTCAAAACGCCGCGCCGCCGCGGCAAATTCCTCCGCGCCGGGAAGGTCTATCTTGTTTAGCGCGATGGATGCGGAAAGCCCGGCGTGGCTTGCGGCGACGCAAAACCTGTCTATCAGCCCCGGCTTGAAAGCGGGGCCGGCCGCGGTGACTATCACCATTTTGGTGAGGTTTGAGGCGAGGACCTGGCTCGCCCCGCTAAAAGAGAGGCGCGCAAGCTCGGTTTTTCTTGGGAGTATCGTCTTCGGGCGGCCATCCTGGAAGACCACCATGTCCCCCACCACCCACGTCTCGCGCCGGGGCGGCTTCCACTCCACCACCCCCTCGTCCGTCCTGATATGCACCCGCAGGCCATAATGGGCGATCACCCGCCCGGCGGCCCGGCTTTCCTGCTTATTGGGCGCCAAGCTTGTCCACAAGGATTTTGTTCACCATGTCCGGATTGGCCTTCCCCTTCGTCGCCCGCATCACCTGGCCGACGAAGAAGCCGATCACCTTCGTCTTGCCCCCTTTGTACTCGGCCACCTGCGAAGGATTCGCCGCGATCACCTGGCTCACCGCTTCTTCGATGGCGGAAGTGTCTGTGATCTGCACAAGCCCGTGCTTTTCCACGATTGCCTTGGGCGATTCGCCGCTCTTCTCCATCTGCTCCATCACGGTCTTTGCGATCTTGCCGCTGATGACGTTGTCGTCCATAAGCCCGATCATCTCCCGCAACATGGCGGGGGTCACATGGCATTCCGCCGCCTTCACACCCCGGTCCTTGAGGATGCGCAGTATGTCGCTCATCACCCAGTTGGAGACCGCCTTGAAATTTTTGGCGCCCTTTGCGGCCTGCTCGAAATAGTCCGCCACGTCCCGGCTTGCGGTGAGCACGTCCGCGTCATACGCCGGCAGGCCGTACCGCTCCACGAAACGGCGGCTCTTGGCGTCCGGCAATTCGGGCAAAGAGTTTAGCACCCGTTCAATCCATTCCTTGTCCACCATCAACGGCGTCAGGTCCGGCTCCGGGAAATAGCGGTAGTCGTGCGCCTCTTCCTTGCCGCGCATGGACTGGGTGACTCCCTTGTCCGGGTCGAAAAGCCGGGTCTCCTGTATGACCTTGCCGCCGTCCCCTATCACGTTGCGCTGCCGCTCCACCTCGAAATCTATCGCCTTCTGGAGGTAGCGGAAGGAGTTCATGTTCTTAAGCTCGGTGCGGGTGCCGAATTCCTTTTGCCCCACCGGGCGGATGGAGACGTTCGCGTCGCAACGCAAGGACCCTTCCTCCATGTTGCAGTCGGACACTTCCAGGTATTCAAGTATCGTCTTTAGCTTCTCCAGGTATTTTTTCGCCTCTTCGGACGATCGTATGTCCGGCTCGGAGACGATCTCCAGAAGCGGCACACAGGCGCGGTTCAGGTCCACATAGCTGGAGTCCGGATGCCCCAGGTTCTCCCCGTGGATGAGCTTTCCGGCGTCCTCTTCCATATGGATCCGCGTGACGCCGATGGTCTTGGGCTTTCCGTCCAGATGGATTTCTATCTTGCCGTGCTGGCATATCGGCTCGTCATACTGCGATATCTGGTAGCCTTTGGGCAGGTCGGGATAAAAATAGTTTTTCCGGGCGAACCTGCTTTTCGGAGCGATGGAACACCCCGTGGCCAGCCCCACCTTTACGGCCCGCTCCACCACTTCGCGGTTCAATACCGGCAGAACACCCGGCATGCCAAGGCAAATGGGGCAGGTTGAGGCGTTCGGCTCGGCGCCGAAACTGGCGCTGCACGAGCAGAAGAGTTTCGAATCGGTGTTCAACTGGACATGCACTTCCAGCCCTATGACTGTCTCGTATTCCATCATCCTCTCCAAAACGCCGCGTTGAATGTCACGGCGCGGTTAAACGATATTTTTTCCGGACGGCGCCGCCATCCGTGAAGCCATATTATGTATTTGTTTGAAAGATACCGCAAGCTTGCGATAGCTTGATGCCGGCGGATCACTCCCCGGATATTTTCACGAACACTTTTCTGTTCCGGGGTCCGTCAAACTCGCAGAAGAATATCCCCTGCCACGTGCCAAGCGCCATGGTGCCAAAGCGCACGATGACGTTTATGGAGCAGCCGACAAGCGACGATTTGACGTGGGCGGCGGAGTTGCCTTCGGAGTGCCCGTAATCCGGATCGTCCCAGCGGACCATTTTGTCCAGCGCAAGCCCCATGTCGCTCATCACCGAAGGATCGGCGTTTTCGTTGATGGTTATGGCGGCGGTGGTGTGGGGGACGTAAACGGTGGCAATCCCTTCGCGCACCCCGCTTTTTGAAAGAAGCTGCGCCACCTGATGGGTTATGTCCACAAAGTCGGTCCGCGACCTTGTGGACACGGAAAATTCAAAGATGCTTCGCGCGCTCATTTCAAAAGCGCCGGTGCCGGATCAGCGGGAGACGTCCAGCTTGCGGACCCTTATGATTATGTCCACTCCTTCAACCTCGGTCCCCGCGGGTGATGCGGGGATGCCGGACACGGTCATCTGGCCCGGTTCGATGTCCGTCAGATCCCCGGTGTCCTCGTTGAAAAAGTGGTGATGGCCGGAAACCTTCGGCTCGTAGTACACCTTGGCCGGGTCGGCGAATATTTCCTTGACTATCCCCTTCTCGGCGAACAGCCTCAGCGTGTTGTAAATGGTGGCCTTGGAAACGATGCTCCGCCCCCGGTTCACCTTTTCGAGCACCTGTTCGGCGGAATAGTGGCACTTGCGCGAGAGCATGATCTGGGCGATCTCCACCCTTTGCAATGTGCTGGTGATCCCGTGCCTTTTCAGAAGATCGGTGATTTCAACGTTGGAGATGTTTTCTTTAATCGTCAGATGCGTGGTTTCCATAATCCTTTTCTGCTTGCGCGGCCGCATAAGTTCCGGCCACGCTCCCTCCAAGATATAACTCCTGAAAACGAATGCTACTCTTTTTTGCCGGCTTTTACAAGTTCCCCCACGTGCGCCCCCACCGACGCGGCCAGCGCCGGCAGGTCATATCCCCCTTCAAGCGCCGACACCACCCTGCCATGCCCAAGGTCGTCCGCAAGCTGAGCGATTTTCCGGGTGATGGCGGCAAATCCTGCTTCGGTGAGAGCAAGGCCGCCGAGGGGATCGTTTTTATGCCCGTCGAACCCGGCGGATATGAAGATCATTTCCGGCCTGAATTTCAAGACCGCGGGGACTATTACCTTGTCGAACTTTTCCGCGAAAGCCTCGTCGCCGTCCCCTTGGGTCATCGGGATGTTCAGCGTCGTCCCCTTCCCCGCCCCTTCTCCCGTTTCATCTTCGCTCCCGGTCCCCGGATAATGGGGCCATAGGTGTGTGGAGACGTAAAAGACCGATGGATCGTCATAAAAGATATGCTGGGTGCCGTTGCCATGGTGGACGTCAAAATCGATCACCGCCACCTTATCAAGCCCCATCTCCCGCTGGACGGTCCTTGCCCCCACCGCCACGTTGTTTATCAGGCAAAACCCCATGGCCCGCCCCGCTTCGGCGTGATGCCCCGGCGGGCGCACGGCGCAGAATGCGTTCTTATATTTCCCTTCCGCCACGGCCCTTGCGGCGCCGATCAGCTCCCCTGCGGCGGTGAGGGCCGCTTCCCACGATTCGTGGCACACCACCGTGTCCGCGTCCAGATAATGCGCCCCCAGCAGTATCCGCTCCTCCAGCCAGCGGACATAGTGGGGCGAATGGACGATTTCCACCTGTGTGGGGGTGGCCGGCTCCGGCTTCACCCATTCGAGCCTGCTGTGGAATGAAGATGACTTGAGTTTTTTTACGATGGCTTCCAGCCGATGATGGTTTTCCGGGTGGTTCCCCGTGTCGTGGGCGAGGAATATGGGGTCGTAATAGATCGCGGTTTTTGGCGTCATGATAAAGTCTGAAAGGTTTACGGCCAGAGACTATTATAAGCCGGTTCAACCGCGCGCGGCCTTTAAAAACTCCTGCACCGTCAATCCGCTTTTGTTTATCTGCCCCAGCAGAAGGCCGGGGGCTATTTCGCGATGGTTGGGTATTGAAAGTGTCGCCCTGGTTTCATGGACAAGGATCATGTGGCTTCCGGTCTGGTGATCGAGAGTATATCCGAATTTCATGAATGCCTTTAACGCGCGCTTGCCGGATATGTTGGCCAGCCTCCCCATGGTCAGACGGCCACTTCACCGATGAACATTTCCGGATAACCGGCGCGGGCCTTGCGCCCCTTCTTTTTCTCGGCCAGAAGCCAGCCTTTGATGGCGTCCTTTATATTAAGCAAAGCATCGTCAACGGTCTTCCCCTGGCTCATGCAACCGGGCAGTTCCGGCACGTCCACCACATATCCTTTGTACTCCGGGTCGTACATCACAACAATGGCGTACTTTTTCATGGTCAATCTCCTTGACCCGGGATTTTACCACTATGCGGCCAGGTGATGGAATGGCGCCGAAGAAATAAATCCGCGCGCACGGCGCGGTCAGCATCCGCTTTTGGGGCTTCAGCCGCCGCCCCCGCCGGAAAACAGGAATATGGCAGCCACGGCGCCCGCCACCAAAAGCTGCTCCGGGGCGAAGGTGGTCACGGCGAAATAGACAGCGCCAAGCGCCGCCGCGCCCCCTGCGATGGTAATCCAGTTCATGGTCTCACGCTTTCAACTACGGTGATTTAAAGAACGGCCGCACGGGCCGGTGTCAATGCGCTCAACCAAAGCCGGAGTGGCCGCAGGAGGAGCCGCCGCCGGACGCGCTGGCGCCAAGGCTGCTTGTGACCGAAAGCACCCGTTCGCCCGTTTTTTCGCCGCATTTCGGGCATTCGCACGGCAAATGGGCGTTGGCCAGCGCGGTCAGCTTTTCGAACTGCTCCCCGCACGCTTTGCATACATATTCGTATATCGGCATCTTTATGACCTTATATCCGCTTAAGTCCTTCTCCGGTTTAGATGCAAAATATCGCCATTGGTTTCACGTATATTGCCCATGTCTCTCGACGGGGCGCCCCTGCCGCCGTATAATGAAGCCCATTATGCGCGAAGACAGAGTGACCGATCCGGCGCCGGAATCCCCGGAGGAAGTGGGGGCGGAGGCCAGCCTGCGCCCGGCGTCGCTCGCGGAGTATATCGGCCAGAGCGCGCTCAAAGAAAACCTTTCAATATTCATCCAGGCGGCAAAACAGCGCGGCGGCGCTTTGGACCATTGCCTTTTCTACGGCCCCCCGGGATTGGGCAAGACCACGGTGGCCCACATCATCGCCCGCGAACTGGGCTCCCAGATAAAGACCACCTCCGGCCCGGTGATCCAGCGCGCGGGGGACCTGGCGGCGATTTTGACCAATCTGCAGGACGGGGACGTGCTTTTTATTGACGAAATCCACCGGCTCAACTCCGCCGTGGAGGAGATACTCTACCCCGCCATGGAGGATTACCGGATAGACATCATCATCGGCCAGGGCCCGGCGGCCCGTTCGATAAACCTTGCGCTGCCACCGTTCACCCTTGTCGGCGCCACAACGCGTGCCGGGCTTCTCACCTCGCCGCTGCGGGACAGGTTTGGAATAATCCACAGGCTCGATTTTTACACCCCGGAAGAGCTGGTGACTATCATAAACAGGTCCGCCGCCATACTGGACATCGGCATGGACGGGGATGGGGCTGTGGAGATCGCCTCCCGCAGCCGCGGCACTCCCCGCGTGGCCAACAGGCTCCTGCGGCGCGTGCGGGACTTCGCCGAGGTGAAAGGTGACGGCGTGATAACGCTTGATGTGGCCAAGACGGCCCTTGCCATGCTGGAGGTGGACCACCGGGGGCTGGACAAGATGGACCGGCGGCTGCTGCTGACCATCATGAACAATTTCGGCGGCGGCCCCGTTGGGCTGGACACGCTGGCTTCCGCGATTTCAGAAGACTCCGGCGCCATCGAAGACGTGATCGAACCGTACCTGATCCAGGAAGGCTTTATTCAACGGACACCTAGAGGCCGTGTTGCCACGCCGATAGCGTACAGGCATCTTGGACTGACGATGACAGGGACAGGGCAGGAAACATTGAAACTGCCGATAGGGTGAAGGCGGGAGGGTACCTGCAGCCTTTATTTAATCAGACTTGGGCTTGCAGGCGACGCGAAGCGTAAAACTCCACCCCGTCTCTTTCTATCTTCCCCTTGATCCCGTTATTTTCCAGAGTGTCAAAATGGACGGCCTGTATCTGAAAAATCACCGGCAGGTCGTCCAGCGCCGATAGCAACGCCAGGAAATCGGCATGGCTCATCCCCGGGGCGTAAACGGCGATATCAATGTCCGATTGGTTCTTGAAGTCTCCCCGGGCCCGGGAGCCATATATCACGGCTTTGCGTACGCCGTGGAATTTCGCCATCACGCCGCTGATTTTTCCGAGAATGTCCTCCGAAACTCCAAACCGTGTCATAAATCCTTCGCGGCCGCTTCAAGACGCGCCTCCAGGACGTCAAAAAGGGCCACGCCTTCCTTCTTTATGAATCCATGCACCTTGACAGCCGTCTGTTCGTCATAAGTGTGGCTGGTGAGGTTGCGGTTCTCATGCATTAGCGACCAGCCGGAACCATCCTCGATCAAGCCTTGCTTTAGCGCTTCGCGCAACGTGTCCTTGGCGTTGCGCACGTCGATATCCTTGCTTTCAAGCCAAAGCTTCATGGTATTCCATGCAAGTTCATAACAAAACTCGAAACGCTGGATGGCCGCGTCGCGCGCAATGGACGTCTCTTTTTCGGCAAGCGCCTCTTTGAGCCGCGAAAGCGCCTTTATAAAGTCGGCCTTGCGTTCTATGAAGCGCTCTTTGTTCATTGGAATAATTGATTGTTTGATCAAATATACACCTGGCGCGAACACCCCGGCAAGCTAAAGGGAAGAAATGCGCCACAACCTGCCGCCGGAACCGGCGAATGCCGCAATCCCGGATAGGCGATGACGGCTTCCGGGATGACAATGGCCCTCGGCACTTTTTAGGGAGGGGGTAATCGCGATGCAAAGTTAACGCGGATCGTTTACCACCCCGGCGGCTGAGAGCCGCTCCCCCTCCTTATAAAAGGAGGGGAAAAAGATTCGCCAGTTGCCACTGGGATGGCGCCGTTATAACGGTGTCCACTCCCCTTCTCCGTCCTGCCGGTAAAATCCCTCAAGCTTCAATCCGCTCTCTTTCACCACATCCCGCGCGCGTTGAAAAATCTCCGGGGCGAAGGTGAGCGCCATCTGGCAGGAACCGCCGAGTTTGCGGGGTTTTAGGGCTGTGCGGAATTTCACGCCGCCGGTCTTGAACGTTTTTTCGGCCAGCATCGTTTCATGCGTGGTGACGAACACTGCGATTACGCGCTCTTTCATCTCTTCCCGATGATCTTGCGGATCGCTTCGATGAACTTTTCGATATCCTTTTTCGTGTTCATCACGCCGGGACTCACGCGCACCGCCCCTTCCGGAAACGTGCCGATGAACCTGTGGGCCGCCGGGGCGCAATGCAAGCCGGCCCGCACCGCCACGCCGCGCCGGTTCAACTTATCCGCCACCTCCGCCGGGTCCATCCCCTTGACATTGAACGTGACAAGGCTCGCCCGTTTCCGCGCCGCCCTCGGGCCATACACCGTCACTTCCGGCTCATCGAGCAGCGCCTCCAGAATCATCCGGATCAGCCATATCTCCCTCTCCCGCACGGCGGCCACCGTGACCTTTTTTAAATATTCGATCCCAGCCGCCAACCCGGCAATCCCCGGCGTGTTCAATGTGCCGGCCTCCAGCCTGTCCGGCCATAATTGCGGCATGGACACCCTTTCGGACTCGCTCCCCGTCCCCCCTTCGATGAACGGCTCCGGCTCTATCCCATCGCGGAACCAGGCAAATCCAATCCCCTGCGGCCCGAGCAAGCCCTTGTGCCCGGCGCATACGAGGATGTCCACGTTGCGCGCGTCGAACGGGACGCTTCCGGCGGTCTGCGCCGCGTCCACCATGAACATCACCCCCCGCTCGCGGCACGCCTCCCCCAACCGCTTGACGTCGGCGATTGCCCCGGTGACATTGCTGGCGCCAACTGTCACCAGCATCTTTACCTCCGGGACACGCTTATGGTCCGGCAACCCGTTTGGAAGAAGCGGAGCGCCAACTATTTTCACCCCGCGTTTGCGCAGCGATTCGAGCGGGCGCGCCACCGCGTTGTGCTCGATCGCGGAGACCGCCACCGTGTCCCCCTTTTGCAAAAGTCCTTTTAGCGCGATGTTTATCCCTTCCGTGGCGCCACGGGTGAACACCAGGCGTTCCGGATCGGGCAATTTGAAAAACTCCGCAAGTGAAACCCTGGCGCCGAACACCATCCGCGCCGCGTCCAGCGCCAGCGCATGCCCTCCCCTGCCCGGATTGCCAGCCGACGCCATAGCCCGCGCCATGGCAGTGGCGACCGATGGGGGCCTGGGGAACGAAGTGGCCGCGTTGTCCAGATAAACAAGGCGGCTTTTCATGGTTGACGAGGCCTTTCAGGCTTGCTGTTTGTGGATGATCTTCACGAAAAGGCCAAACAGCTTCTTGTCGAAGTCCTCCTCGCTCTTGGAGATGAGCACCAGCGCGTCGAAAGGCTTGAACGCCTTTTTATAGGCCCGTTCGGTGGTCAGCGCGTCATATATGTCTATGATCGCCGATATGCGGCCGAACATGTGTATCTTCTCCGCAGGCAGCTTGTTGGGATACCCTTTGCCGGAAAGTTTCTCATGGTGCTGGAGCAGCGGCAGGAACGCCCGTTCCGATATGGACTTGTTCACCCGGAGCATTTCGTATCCCAGCATCACGTGGTTTGTGACGGTCTTGTACTCTTCGTCGGTGAGCTTGCCCGGCTTGTTGATGATTTTCTGGTCCACCCGGCTTTTGCCGATGTCGTGGAGTATGGCGCCAAGGCCCAGGTCCGCAAGCTCCTCCTTGCCGTTCACCCCGGCGGCCATGGCCAGCGCCAACGAAAGGGTGGCCACGTTCACCGAATGGGTGAACGTGTAATAGTCGTAATTGTTTATCTTCATAAGGCCGTAGAAGGTGGTGGGATTCTGGATCACCGTTCCGGCAAGGTCCGCCACGGATTCCTTCGTCTCCTTCATCAGCTGCTCCGACCGCGGATTCTGGGCAAGCCCTTCGATTATTATCCTGGAGTTCTCCTTGACGAATGTTGCGCGGGCGCGCATGTCCTTGGAGTTTTTCGTGTATTCGAACATATAGGCCTTGTAGGCTTCCTGGTCCTCCCTGCGGACAAGGATGTTCGTCTCCTCCTCGGCCCATCTTTCGATCTGCTCGTGGTTCAACGGGGCTTTCGCCGGATGGGTCTCTTTCACCTCCTCCCCTTCCCTTATATAGATGGAAAACGGCGGTTTGGTGTTGTCCACCAGCGCCAGGGGGCTGATGGCCTGGAAATTGAGCATAAAATCAAAGTGCGCTTCCACCTTGCGCGGATCAAGGAAATCGTCGCCGAATCCCTGGCTCTTGCGGTTTTCCGACTCCACCTCGATGGCGTGGCGGTAGCTTTCAAAAAGTTTTTTCTGGTCCAGCGGGATTAAGGCCTCGGTCAGCCCTGCGTCGCGGAAAAGCTCGTTGACCTCCTCGCCATACGCCAGCCCATGCTTCATGATCAGATCAAATCCGCCGGAGGCCCCCTTTTTGTACATGTCCGCCGGAACGGCTCGGTCTATCACAAGCTCGTTGAGGGATACCCTGAAAAAATCGGCCTCACTGAGCTGTTTTTCCTTTTCGGCCACTGAGGCGGCCGCTTCCCCTACGTCCAGCCCTTTTGACGTGTCTATGAAGACATTGCCGATTTCGTAATCCAGCAGTTTCTGTATGTCTTTCTGGGAAGCCACCGCAAAACTGCCGAGCATGAATGGGGTGGAAAGCCAGGAGCTGTCCACCTTATGGACATACATCCCGATCCTAAGGTCGGACGTCCTTATTTTCTTAATGACGGTCTTAACTTCTTCCGGCATTTCAATCTCTATTAATTTGAAGTCTGACCTAGGATATTAGCCATTTTACGACAATTCAAGCGCATTAAAGCCGATTGGGCATGATCCTTAGCCCGGTTGTCAATCATGAGGCCCGTTGCGATTTGACTTTATTCGGCCAACTGCGTTAACTTTGATTAATGTTATATGCGCAGGGGGCGCCGGCGGAAATGTGTTTCCAACGGCTGAGAAGAGACCCTTTGAACCTGAACCGGGTAATGCCGGCGGAGGGATGGGCGCCGAAAGCCCGCCCGTTCTCCCTTCGGCCCGCGGCCCGCGATAAAATGGATATTATCCGCCCCATTTAAAGGAACGAACATGACCACACAGCTTATCGCCGCAAGAGGCGGCAAGATCACCCGCGAAATGGAGACCCTTGCGGCTAACGAAGGGGTGGAGCCGCGTTTCATCAAGGACGGAGTGCTGGACGGCTCCATCGTCATAACCAAAAGCAACCGCCGCCCCATCGAAGGGCTTGCCATCGGAGCGGGGCTTTCCACCAAGGTGAACGCCAACATCGGCTCTTCCAGGGACGATATGGACGTGGCCAACGAGATGGAAAAAATGCGGGTGGCCATAGACGCCGGGGCGGACGCCATCATGGACCTTTCCACCGGGGGGGATATACCGGGAATACGCCACGCCCTCATGGAACAATGCCCCGTGCCGGTGGGCACGGTGCCGATATACCAGGTGGCCGCGGAGAACGCCGCCGCCGGAAAACACCTTCTGGACATGAACGCAGACGAGCTTTTCCGCGCCATCGAAAAACATGGACAGGACGGGGTGGACTTCATCACCGTCCATTGCGGCGTGACGCGCAACTCCGTTCGGCAGTTGAACGAAGAAGGGCGCCTTCTGGACATCGTCAGCCGAGGTGGCGCAATCCACGCCAAGTGGATGGAATACCACGGGGAAGAAAATCCCCTTTACGCCAAGTTCGACAGGCTTTTGGAAATCGCGCGCGAATACGACATGACGCTAAGCCTTGGCGACGGGCTGCGCCCCGGATGCCTGGCCGACGCCACGGACCGGGCGCAGGTGCATGAGACCATCACCTTGGGAGAGCTTGCAAAACGCTCCCGCCACGCCGGCGTGCAGGTGATGATCGAAGGGCCGGGGCACATGCCCATGAACCAGATCGCCGCCAACATGACGCTCCAGAAAAGGCTTTGCAACAACGCCCCGTTCTACGTGCTTGGGCCGCTTGTGACCGACGTGGCGCCCGGATACGACCATATCACCGCCGCCATCGGAGGGGCGATAGCGGCCTCTGCCGGGGCGGACTTTTTATGCTACGTCACCCCCGCCGAGCACCTTCGCCTCCCCACGCCCCAGGACGTGCGCGACGGGGTGATCGCCACCCGCATCGCCGCCCACGCCGCCGACATCGCGAAGGGGATCAAAGGCGCCCGTGACTGGGACGACAGAATGGCCAAGGCGCGCAAGGAGCTCAACTGGAAACTGCAGTTCGAACTTGCCATGGACCCTGCCAAGGCCCGTGAACGCCGCGCGGAGACAAGCCCCGCCGACGAGGAAGTTTGCACCATGTGCGCCTCGCTGTGTTCGATCAAGACAGGGCACATGGCGGTGAAGTAAGGTATAATATTCACATTATGACTCTAACGCATACAGTTTCAAAAGCAGCCGAACTCTTGGAGCGGGTTTCCGCATTGTCGCTTCAGGAACGAAGGGATAGCGCGCTTTTGCTTCGACTTTCGCAAGAAGCTGAGGCTATGCGAAGTAGTGATTCGCTTAACACGATAACATCATTGGCGTGGATTTCCCTTTATCAAAACAGAATTCAGGAAGCCCGGAATTATTATGAATCAGCGCTTAAACAATTTCCCGATGAATACATGATCCATTTAAATTACGCGGCGAGTTTATGCGCCGCAGGTTTTTTTACGGATGCCTATTTACAAGCTCGCCTGGCGCATAATATTAACCCTAAAACCCCTGCTTGTGTCCAACTCATAATACATATTCTTTTTGCGTCAGGAAGACCGCACGACGCGTTGCCATGGAACAACTTTTTAAACAAGATGAAACCTCACGGCAATACTGCGGCCAATCTCACCGGATTAGATTCAATAATCAAATACATGAATACCAATAATATTGGTGACGATGATTTTGAAGTATTACAGAAAAAAGCATTTTCAGTTTTACACAAAAACGGCGTTTATTTTACAAATAATCAATTAAACTTGCTTGAGGATGAAGATTCACAGTGGATTAGTTATGAAATATTTGTGGACAAACCTGTAGCTCAAATTGTCAACTTGAATATCAAACACGCTGAGTCGCTTGCATACGAGGCCCAAATACCAAAAGCCGCATCAAAGATCACTTTTATATATACCTCTTGGCGTGACGAGTAATGTCAATTTCGGCTGATGACCTGTTAACGCTGTCTTTGCGCCTTTTATTTCTTAATGACTCTGAACTTGAAATACGAACATCCGCCAACAGGGCTTATTATGCGATTTTTCATTATTGCAAACCTATTTCCTTGAAGTTTTCCTCTGGTAAAGTTGACAAAAAACTCGGCTCTCATGAAAGAATAATTAATATGCTTTTGGAGGCAAACTCGCCTGATTTGAAAAAAGCTGGATTCTTGAGAAAGTGTCCTAAACTTAGTTGAAACGAAGGTATGACCTCACCTGCTACCATGTTTTTGAACGAAAACAACGGAAAGCAAGGAGGTCACATGAAAAGAGTAAACGGTAACGGGAAAACTGGCAAGGGAAGAATGGATT